>NZ_JAUBTT010000080.1:0-39651 GCF_036705125.1 Microcoleus sp. B7-D4 | reverse complement strand
GAAACAGGAGTTACGATCGCCTTTTTGTCCTCCTCAGCTTTCACATCAGAAGCCACAGCCTTATCGGAAGCCACCGCCTCCTTTGTTGAAGTAGAAACAGGAGTTACGATCGCCTTTTTGTTTTCCTCAACCTTCACCTCAGAAATAACATCCTTATCGGAAGCCACCGCATCGGTAGTAGAAGTAGAAACAGGAGTTACGATCGCCTTTTTGTCCTCCTCAGCTTTCACATCAGAAGCCACAGCCTTATCGGAAGCCACCGCATCGTTAGTAAAAGTAGAAACAGGTGCGATCGCCTTTTTCTCCTCCTCAGCTTTCACATCAGAAGCCACAGCCTTATCGGAAGCCACCGCATCGTTAGTAAAAGTGGAAACAGGTGCGATCGCCTTTTTCTCCTCCTCAGATTTTACCTCAGAAACCACAGCCTTATCGGAAGTCACCGCATCGTTAGTAAAAGTAGAAACAGGTGCGATCGCCTTTTTCTCCTCCTCAACCTTCACCTCAGAAATAACACCCTTATCGGAAGTCACCGCATCGGTAGTAGAAGTAGAAACAGGAGTTACGATCGCCTTTTTCTCCTCCTCAGATTTCACCTCAGAAACCCCAGCTTTATCTGAAGTAGCAACCTCGGTTTTCGATACAGACTCAGTATTACTTGCAGGAGTCACCTTCTCATTTGAAGCACTTGCAGTGTCGGAAATCGGAACATCTAAAACTGAACCAGATCCAGTATTATTTACAGCTTTTACATCCTCTTCTTTTGGTTCTACCTTCAGTTCAACGTAGGGCTTAGCATAAGCAATCAAAGCCTGACCCATATCCGTTTTTCGCCAATCTTTATCGGCATTAATCACGCTATCTAAATTCACAGCTTGACCCGTTGCACCCCGCACCTGAAATACGAAGTCATTGTAATCGCGATCGCTCCCTAAATCGACTCGCATATCCTCCATTGTAAAAGTCTTGCCGCTACCCGTTACATCGGCAATTTGACCCACATGAAATCCCTCAGCAGGATTCGCTGTCACCATCGAGAATAAAGGACGTTTGTCTCCTCCTATCGCCGGATTGTTAAGTACCTCTTGTACAGTCCCATTAGGCACTAACATCACCCCGAATTCCTCCCCCGGAGTCATCGCAAAAGTCTTAAGTCCTAAGTAAACTCCATCGTTATAATTGCCTTCGAGTAAATTCCCCGTAAATTTTGCACCTTCACTCAAGTCATTAATAACTACATGACCATTTGCAGAATTGCTAAGTGCTCTCGAAGCCGCTTCTTTGAGAAACTCTTCCGAACCTGGAGAAAACTTCTCCATTCCTTTGAGACTGATAATAGCTAATTGACCCTTATACAAACCGCCGTCCAATAAGAAATCAATGCCGACTTGACCTGTAGAGTCAACAACAAATTTCCCGGATGTAAAGGAATTATCGGCTACTGGATCTGATGTAGGAACGGTTGGACTTAATTCTTTTGGTGTTCCAACGGCGACGACTTCTGTATTGTCTGTAGATGGTTTGTTGTTGTCTGTGCTGTTAGTTGAAGATTTTTCTTGGTTGCTGTCTTTGCTGGTATCGGCGGCTGTAGCGGCAGGTTTTTCTGCTGTTTTGTTGCTGTCTTGGCTGATATCGGCGACTGTAGCGGCAGGTTTTTCTGCTGGCGAGTTATCTGGTTTAATCGCTTCTGAACTTGTTGTTGCTTTTGGTTCTGAGACAGAAGTATTGTGGGCGATCGCAATTTCTGGCTTGCTTTCTTTTTCGGCTAAAGTAGCGGGAGTTTTCTCAGATGGTATTTTCTCGGCACTCTGAGGATTAGTCAAAGAATCTGCTGCTGTAATAGTGTCATCTTTAATTGCACTTAACGGTGCATCGTTGCTGATTCCTGTCAGCGTATCTTTGACATCTGTACCTGACGGGGAACCGGATAAGGTGTCGCGAACACTACTGCTGCTGCTTGCTGACTCGCTTAAACCGCTTTTGAGAGTGTCGGTAACAATTAATGAATCATCTGATTTTTTGCTATTTGTATCGGCGATCGCATTTTTTGAGTTAAGCGTGTCAGTCGGACTGGATAGCTTTTCGGGTTCAATAACTGGCTGAGTTTTGCTGTCAGCTATCAAAGCACTGCCGCCGATATTTTGACTGTTGCTGTTGCTTAAAGGGTTGAGGATGGGAGTTTTGGCAGCACTTCCCGGTAAAGTGTCAGTTGTCAAAACATCGGTTAGCAGAAGGTTGCTGGAAACTTCATTTGTGGTAGCCATTGAGATTGCACTCCTAGTCTGTGATTGAATTAAAAGTGATATAATGAGCTGAAAGGGGGCGATCGCCCGTTTGTCTAAAAGTGCGATCTGCCTCTTGTTATTACTTACGGAATACGACTAAACTTTTTACGCAAATCTTGGAACTTTTTTTTCAAAGCTTGCGAAGTCTTGACTTCACCCGAAAAACCGCCAGGGAATTAATTCCCTGGCTCAAAGCTAAAGTCCTCTGAAGAAGACTAAGCTGTTAGTCATTTAAATTTATTGCCTCAACCCCTTGCAGTATGGGGTCTGGTCCACAAATAGTGCAGTTTGAATGTCGAACAGCTTAATAGACATGGGAATAATTTCTGTTTTCACCTGAACGTGACCAGAATAATAGATATTTTTATGGGAAATATCTAATTAATTCTTCAGTCCTCTTCAGAGGACTTTCGCTATGAGGCTGGGGTTTAAACCCCCGCCGGACTTTCGCTATGAGGCGAAACTTTAAACCCCCGACGGACTACAACGAAGTGAAATATCTCAAATTAAGCAACCGTTGAATTCAAAACTTTTGGTTGCTGTTTGCGCTTCATCCGCCAACTGGAAACAACAGCACCAAAAGCTAAAGTACCCAACACAGTAGTGGGTTCGGGAACAGGTTCACTCTCGACAGTAACATCATCAATATATGAACCAACGTGATTAGGTGTTCCCAGCTCTGAAAACTCTAAACGTGTTGTGTTACTGGTAGCAGGTAATTTGTAAGTGTAATACTTCCAAACAGTATCTAGTAGACCCATACCATTTTCAGAAAGGGTATCAACAATCTGATTTTCCCACTTAATTTGCAGGATATTATCTGAAATGCCTGTAGATGGACGTGGGGAGAAAGCAAATTTTAGAAGATACGTTTGATTAGGTTCAGTGAGTATATCTTGATAAATGCTACCTCTTTGGATCAAGTCTGCATCTAACTCAAGAAGCTGAAAACCTGCTGCTGGGCTACCAGCAGCATAACGCTGTATTTCAAGTCTGGAACCTGGAGCTAAGTTCCATCCTGGTATGGAAGTTAAGTTATGAGGTAAAGGAGCTGGAGGACTCCAGGGAAAAACAGTCCAAGTGTTGTTAGGTAATACTATTTCCTCAAAGCTACCATTCAATACAAGATTTGCTGCTAACCCCGGTGCAGCAACTCCACAACTCAATCCTAATCCTAAGCTCCAGAAAATTCCTCGGACAACCCAATTTGAAATTGATGGCATTAGTTTTACCCCAGTTTGAATAAAATACATAGAACCCGATCGCCCTTGAATCAAAACAACAACAGTTGCGGAGGACGATCGCCCTTTCCCCAAAGCCCGCGCCAGCAAAGCCATACCCCAGGAAATCGCCCCCTTATTCTTACTTACGAAATCCAGCCAAACTTTTTCCGCAAACCTCAAAACTTTTGTCCAAAACCCCTAAAACGTAAATTTTTGTAACAATTGCCCCAGAAATGCGTAAAAACTTCCGACGATATCCGAAATATAAATAGAAGTTCCACCAGACTGCACAAAAATGCCCAGAGGAGTGAGGAGAGCCCGATGGACGAAATACTTCGACAGCTAGCCCTAGAAGCTCAACAGCACCCAGCCGGAAGCCAAGAGCGACAGATAGCATTAACCAAATTGATAGACCAAATTTACCGTCATAACAGACTTACTCGTCCCCCCATAAATGACGACAACCTTCGTCATCTTTATGAAGACATTTACAGCGAAGCCCGGTTGAAAATAGTTGAGCATATCTGTCAAAAAATTGACACCTATGATTCACAAAAACCGGTAATGGCTTGGGTGAATCATTTCTTTAATTTTAGATTTCAAGATGTGTGCGATCGATATAGAAGAAGAGAAAGAATAACTCAAGGTTTATCGGTAGATGAATTAGACAAATTTGAACAGAAAGAATGGGAGATTTATCAACAAAATTATCCACGACTGGAAATTATGGAAGATACCGAAAGACTACGGAAATTAATAGAAGAAGATCCAGATCATCTTTTCCGAAATAAAACTATCAGAGGTCGTCCCGATATCACTTGGCAAGTCATAGCTTTAGCTAGGTTAGATGATGAAAAATGGGAGACTATATCTCAAAGATTTGGAAAAAAAAATATAATTTCAACACTCCAAAGTTTTTACGACCGAAATCTGCGGAAATTTTCAGATTACATTCGTAATAAATTACAGTAGGAATTGAGCGGAAGCGGAGAAATTAATGATGAGTAAAATGATCGAACCAATAACTTTCACAGTGCCATTATCTTTTGAAGCCCACGAAATCGCCCAACAGTGCGGCAAACAATCCAGTCCGAAAAAATTCAAACAAGTTTATCTCAATACCCTCGCAGTGTATGCAGTAGATTTTTACCTTCGCTGCATGGGATTTGAGACAGATTGGCCGGTTAGCGATAGTCGCAATCCGTTAATGCTGAAACTTATGGATGTAGCAGATTTAGACGTTAAACAAATAGGAAAAATAGAATGCCGTCCCGTCTTGCCAGATGCCGACGCTTGTCAGATTCCCTACGATGCTTGGGGAGACAGAATTGGTTATGTAGCCGTACAGTTAGACCAATCTTTGAAACAAGCAACGCTGTTAGGATTTACCAGAACAGTAGCTAAACAAGTGCCTCTGAGTGCACTGAATTCCCTCGAAGATTTGCTCGTCTACATGAATCGAATAAAACAACTGAAACCAGTTAATTTGATGAACTGGTTCGATGAAATTTTTGATGCGGGATGGCAAGTAATTGACGATCTATTAAATCCCAAACAATTGCAACTTCGCTCTTTTAGAAGCAACAACGCATTACCCATCGATCGCGGCCAGAAAATAGATTTGGGAATGCAATTAGGAGAACAGTCCGTGGCACTGGTAGTCACGCTGCCCCCAGAACCGGATTCAGAAGTGGATATTCAGGTGCGAGTGTATCCCATGGGAAATCAAACTTATTTGCCTCCTGGGTTGAAATTGATGCTGATGGATGAGTCAGAAGAAGTGATTTTCAAGGCTGAATCGAGAGAGGCTGACAACTTTCTTAATTTTGAATTTTGTTCAGACTTAAGAGAATTGTTCAGCATTACTGTAGGACTGGGAGATGTAAATGTGAAGCAATCTTTTCGTTTGTAATTGTATCCGGTCGGCGTTATGTAGAGCGTCTAAGCCATTTTTATTGGTTCCTGATTCCTCGTTACTAGGCTCTGTCTATTGGTGACAAGTTAACGTTAAACTGATAGTCTCTCTTGTTTGTATCGAAATCTGATCCCCCCTAACCCCCCTTAATAAGGGGGGAACCGGAAATCGCTCAAAGTCCCCCTTCTTAAGGGGGATTTAGGGGGATCTAGACTTCGCATCAAAGCGACATTTATTATGAATTCCAGTCTTAAGTTGTCACCAATGGACATAGCCTGGAAACGAGAAAACGATAAACCAGAAACATCCGTTACATCCGTTACAAAATCCGTTGCCGAACTCCCATATGTCATCATTAACATTTCAAAACTTTCGCGGTCAAAATCTCCAAGGTTGTTCTTTCAAAGGCCTTGATCTGACTAATACAGATTTCTCCAATGCAGATATCAGAGGTGCAGATTTTACCAATGCAATTCTCGATGAGGCTAATTTCAATCACGCTCAGTGCGGACTAGCTAGAAAATCGCAAATCAAAATCTTCATAATTGTAGCACTGCTCTCGGCTATATCAGGAATAGCTGCTGTAATTGCTGTTGATAATACCTTCAAATCTCTCATTCCCAAAACAACCCAGCATATCGGTTTTCTGCCAACTGCAATCATCTTATTCGTCAATGCTATTCTGTTGACTACCATGATTCGCCAAGGGATACAAAAAGCTTTGGATTATTTAGGTATTGCGGCTGCTGTTTTTGTACCTTTAATTGGTTTTTTATCTGCGTTCTCGAATGATAAACATCCAATACTTTCCTGGTTAAGGTCTTTTAGAACTGGTGCCTTAATGAGTGCCTTGTCTGGCGAAACGAAGGCTAACGATATTCCGTTTTTAATTGTGACTTTAACTGCGGCTGTCGTTGCAACTACGATCGCCATTGTCGCTCTTCCTTTAGCCCTAACATTGGCTGAAGTTGTTCTGGGGAGGGCGATTGCAGCTTTGGCTTTATTTGAAGCTCTGGCTATAAGTGCGATCGCCACCGGAATTATTGCCAGAAATTCCTTGAGATATTTAAAAGCATCCGTGTTAATCCAAGCTGGAGTAGTTGACAACACAAACAATAAATGCTATGATTTCCTGAATAATTGTGTCAAAAACTTTCCCGATCCGCCTGTAGTTATTTTGGCGATCGCTGGAGCTGTCATTTTAGCTGTAGCTTTGGTATTATTAGGAACTCACATTGCTCAGAGAGTTTTAGCCGAAGATGATAAATACGCCGTAATTCGCCAGTTAGCGATCGTCATTGGTGCGGCTGGCGGCACCAGCTTTTGCGGCGCTCAATTAGCCAATACTAACTTCAGCTACGCCACCCTCAAAAACACCGATTTTAGATTTGCTACTATCCACCGAACTATGTGGCATCACGCTCGTTTTCTCGACTGGGCAATAGTGGACGAGACAATATTAATTAATCCTGCAGTGCGAGAGTTGCTTGTCACCAGCAACGGCTATCACAAATCTTATCAAGGCATGGATTTGAGAGGAGCAAACCTGATAGGTGCAGACCTCAGCTATGCCCAACTTCAAACAGCAGACCTCAGTCAAGCGACTTTGGAAGCAGCTAATTTAGAATATGCAATATTTAGTCAAGTTCAGGCGATCGGCACTGATTTTAGCAATGCCAAAATGACTGGTGTTTGCGGTTTAGGAACCTGGAATATTGACAGCACTACCCAACTCGAATGGGTAGATTGTAAGTATGTTTATTTGCTAGAAGAACCGAAGCCGGGAACGGACGATCGCGAACGCCGTCCCAGCGGTAACGACAACTATCAACCAGGAGAATTTACCACTTTTTTTGCAGAAGTTGTAAATACAGTTGACTTGATTTTTAAGTACGGTGTTGACTGGAAAGCTTTCATGGAATCTTTCCAACAGGTGCAACGAAAAAATCCTGGCATAAAACTCAATATTCAAAGTATTGAAAATAAAGGCAATGGAATTGTCATTAAACTCGCCGTACCTCCTGAAACCGACAAAGCACAAATTAACAATGATTTCAATAGTTTCTATCAAGAAGCGCTACAAGTGCTAGGAACAGAAGCGCCCGCCCTGCAAAACTCAGCAGAACAACGCCAATACTTGCTGTCAGTAATGGAGGATATAGTCAGACCGTTGTCTGAACAAGTAGTCATCTTAAACTTGGCTAGCGGCGACTTGAAACAAGGGTTTGACGTAACAGTTGAGATTTGGTGCGATCGCCAGCGCTTAGCAATAAAATTAGAAGGCAAATTACCACCCCAACCAATAATTTTCCAACATTATCAACAGTGGCAAGAAATGTATAACATTCAAAACCATCGGCGAAAAAACCGTGCCATAAAAATAAAACCCGGTATCACTCACTGTTCCATACAGGAGCTAAAAACCTTAGCTGAAGAAGTAGAAATAGATGTAAATAAGTGGCTAGAATCCGAACAATTTTTCTCAATCAAGCAGGGATTACAGGACAAGTTAAACAGCACTGACGAAGTGCGGGTCATCATCCAAACAGAAGATAACTTACTGCGAAAACTCCCCTGGCATCAATGGAAATTTTTTAATGCTTACTGTCAACCAGAAGTAGCTTTAAGTCGCAAGGAATCTAACAGAGTAAAAAAATCAGTACGACCCAGAAAAAAAGTAAGAATTTTGGCAATTTTGGGCGACAGTACAGAAATCAATGTCGATAAAGACAGGCAGATATTGGAGAATTTGTCAGAAGCAGAAACCATATTTTTGGTAGAACCAAATTACCAGAAACTTAAGGAATATCTCACCGATGAAATAGGCTGGGATATTTTGTGTTTTTCGGGTCACAGTCAGAGCGAAGTAGATGGCAGTACGGGGGTGATTTGTATCAATAAAACAGATAAGTTAACTGTAGAACAGCTAAAAGATTCCTTGAAAATAGCTATTAAACACGGTTTGGAAATAGCAATTTTTAACTCTTGCGATGGCTTAGGCTTGGGTAAGCAATTAGCTGATTTAGATATCCCTCAAATTATCGTGATGCGTGAACCGGTGCCGGATTTAATCGCCCAGGAGTTTCTGAAAGTTTTTCTCAAAGCTTTTGCTGGCGGCAATTCTTTTTATGTTTCCGTGCGGGAAGCACGAGAAAAACTCAAACAGCGTTGGGATCGGGAAATTCCCGGTGCTAGCTGGTTGCCTGTTATCTATCAGAATCAAGCTGAGTTTCCCAAGACTTGGCGAGGATTGCAAGGGAATACTTAAGGGCGAGTAATTATTTTACTGCTAGTTGATTTTTAGGAGGTATTAATGTCTGTATTTACTCAAAAATTGTTGCTATATGTCTGTCACCATAAACGCTATTTACGAGTACAAAAAAGTCATAATGCCTCCCACGGCTTTACTTTGATTGAATTGTTGGTTGTGATATTTATCATTGGGATATTATCAGCTATTGCTTTACCTACTTTCTTCAGATTAATCAGCAAAGCTAAAGAAAGTGAAGCTACACAATATATTAGTTATCTGAACAAACATCAAACTGCACAATATTTAGAAGGATCGGGATTTACGAACTCTTTCGGGACGATCTCATTTCCACAGCCGGAAACACCGAGTTCGGCGGCTGGTATTTTGAAATCTGTTGGCTTTTCCGTGGCAGAAACAAACAATTATTTATACGGGATAAAACTTGCCATTTATAATAACAATCCGCTGGCTGTTCAAGTAGCTTTGTCTAAACAATTAGGCGTTCAATCTTATTTCGGAATTGTGTATATCAAAGACAACAGCATTACCTGCGGGCCAGTTGCATTACCTATCAGCTTGTCTTCTCCCGTGTTTCAACAGTTAGGAATATTAAACAATTTGATCTCGAATCCAGGGAATTATTGCTCTCAGTTGTTTTCATGAAAAGATTGATAAGTAAGCCCACAGAAAAAACAGCATACACAGAACCCCGACTTTTTAAAGAAGTCGGGGTTCTAAAAGAAGAGCCTTTTACGTTGAATAGTGACAAGATGATTCAGTAACTAAAGCATCAATATTTCTTTCTCATCTTTCTGTTAGAAGCTCTTTTAGGCAATTGCTTAATTTGACGATCGCCTACTGGGAGTTTGACTTCTATGCAGTCTTCTTCCGGTTCTGCGACTTGGGAATCGACAATTTCCTCTTCATCATTAATGCCACTGATTTCAGCCTCTTCAACTTCCTGAAATTCCGACGACTGCGGTTGATGTTCTATTAGCTGGACTGCTAATTGTTTTATGTTCTGACTAATTTCAGTTTCTCGGCTTTCATTCTCTGTTTCCGGGGTCGAGAAATCTGCCTCTGACGCTGAACAGTCATCTACTTCTTGACTAACTTCACTTTCTATGATTTGATTATCTACGATCTCCATTGGTAGCGGCTGCTGTGAGGCTAACAACTCTTCAACTCGCTCTGCAAGTATTCTTAGCTGTTCGTTGAGAACCCGAATTTCTCGGTTTTGCTGCTGAATCATTTCTTCGGCATCAGCAAGAGTTCGATTTCTCTCTAATATCACCTCATTTTTAGTTTCTAATTCCAAAGCGCTCATAGCCGCTTTAATTACATTATAAAAATGCGGCTTAGATACATCAACTTGTTTAGCATTATGGCGACTTTTTCCCAAAAGTCCAATCTTTTGTCCTTGCTTAACAGCCAAAACAAAACCTTGATGATTTTTTATTTTTAATTCTTTGACAAAATCTACTTGAACTAAACTGCAAATATATTTGTGACAGTCAAAATAAAATTCTGCTTTCATTAAAAAGCACCCCTTCCTGCTACAGTCCCGCAGAATTATAGCACGAACAGAGTTTTTGCGGTAAATAAAAAGAAATAAATAATCGATCGCCCATTTTGATCAAAACTAAATTTCATCCTCAACAACATCTTCCGGCAACTCTACCACACCCGCAATCAACTTCCAACAAGGGTCATCTCCCTCCCAATCATCGGGCCGCCAAGGCATACTCAAACTCACTGTTACCAAACAAGCTTTTTGCGGTCGATACCCCAATTCTAACTTTCTAATAAACACTGGATCGGTAATTGTTGCAGTCAATCTTTGACCCTGCTGCGTGACAAGAGATCCTTCCCATTTATTACCACCTTCAAATCTTTGACTTAGCTTTTTTACCGTAAATCTTACTGCTTTGACTAATTGCAAAGTTAAGCGATCGCACATTGGCAAAGACTGCATATATGCCACCGTAACATATCGCAAATCGTTGTGCAAAATATATTCTTGACTCTGGCAATATTTCAGCAAATATGCTGGCGGAACTTTCCCTACTTGCCGCCATTTTCCCGGTAAAACAGAAAGATTTTCACACTCAAAGCCAAAGTCCGGCCCCGTCTTTGCCAGAGGAATTTCTAGAACATCTAACAACGCGGGTTCAAGTCTATTTATCTGCCGCATTTCTTTAGGAATTTGGCCATCTGGTAAGTCGGAAACCGGACGCACCCACTTACCTTGAAGTTCATTAATTCCGGCGATGCACCTGTCGCCGCGTTTCCAGGAATTAGCGAGACAAATTATCCGAGTCATTCGATTTTAGATTTTAGATTTTAGATTTTAGATTAGTGGTAGGGTGCGTCAGACGAAGTTCTAGGGCGATGATTGAAAATCTCCGATCTGACGCACCTTACTAAATATTAAAGATGATTAATTGTAACATTTTTCCACTTCTTGCTGAGATATTCAGCAACTAAGCGGCGGTGACAATTATGAGGTTTTGGTTCGCTACAAAGCAGACACCCGCAGTCTAAAATATCCGATGAAACCTTGTGTTCAATTTGTCTATCGCCCATTAAGCCCAAAAACTTCTGTTCATAAACCTCCCAATCTCCCTTTTTCTTTTTATAATCATCCAAAATATCTTGAGTCGGCGCTAAATCCAGAATGTGAACATACTCAATATTACCAATGGTTCGCAGAAAATATTCTAAATCTTTTCGCTTAGCAAAACCAGCCAACTGCGATACATTATTCAGCCGCGTATCTATCACCCTGCGGACTCCCGCTTTCATCAAAGTATCAAAAAACTGCTCGGCGCTTTTTTGAGTAAAACCAATTGTAAATAAATTAATGGCTTTCTTTTGTGACATAAGCGATTTCCAATCCGTGACGATAATAAGCTGTTTCTAAATCTACTATTTCCTGTTTAACTTGAGGCTCTAATTCAAACAAGCTTAGCTGAATTGGCTCATTATTTTTTTTGCCTTTGTTAAACTTGCTCAAAAGTCTTTCTTCTAAATGCTGGTGCGATTCTAAATTGCCATCGGAAAGAATGTGATGAATTTGTAAATTAAATTCTCTGAGTTTCTGGCAAACTAAAATAGTCCGATGACAAGTAATCGGGTCTTTTTCCGCACACATTAAACAGATTTTATAATTTGCTGCGCCTTGGATCAAGCGCTGAATTCCTTCGGAAAATAGAGGAGTTGCTGCTATGCGATCGTATAAAGCTTTACCGCTAGTATCGTAACAGCTTAAATCCTCTGGTCTCGCGCCCAACTCTTTGCCTAAAAAAACATATTGAATGCCGACACTTGACAGAGAAGCTTTAATTTCGGATTTATTAAAATGAGGTAAATAGCGGCTAAAAGGATGCGACCGCACGTCCGCAACCGCCGTAATTCCGTGTTGTTGCAGCAGCAAAACAAACGCTTCAATACTCAGATTGGAGTGTCCGATCGTAAATAATTCCATTGCTTCGATCTTACTATTCAGTCTTTGCCTTGCGGAGGAGAATTTGTGTATCCCGATGGTTTCAACCTGTAGACTTCAACCTGTGGGTTTTTTCACCAACTTTTGAATCAAAAGTTGCACAGCCAGCAGCATCAAACCCAAAGATGCAAAAGCAAAAACACCCGCACCCAAAGCCACAATCCCCATGACTAAAGTTCGCACAGCCGCGCCAATGTTAATCGCAGTCACATTGTCAGAATGAATGGGGGAATTTGCAAAAGTTTGGACTATAGACAAAGTTAGCGCGTACAAAGCCGCCGCAAAGCCACCCGCGATCAGCGAACCCATCACGCACCGCAAAATCGTCGGCGGCGTGGAAGATGCAGAGGTTGCATCTCCAGCCGAACTCAGAGGTTTAGAAGTAGAATTTGGATTAGTTAAATCAGTCATGGCGATTTTAGATTTTAGATTTTAGATTTTAGATTTCTGGTTAATTCACCAAAACTAAAATCCCTGTTGCATGACATATTATCAGTTCTTCGATCTCAATAGACTCTGCGAAAAGTTAGATTAATCTTGACCCTCGCCTGTTAGACAGGTTTAACGGGCGATCGCGATCGCACCCTCTTCGAGTTACACCCTCGAAATCGGCGGTTTCGTCTCGTTTCCCTCCGAAAAAATCTGAATTCCAGTATTGCTAAACTGTGCTACCCAAAAATCCAAATCTGGAGAAGCGATCGCACTTTTAACCCGTTCCATAACTTGCTGAGCCTGCTCTGAAGACTCGGCCAGCGCAAACACCGTTGGCCCGGAACCCGACATCATCGTTCCCAAAGCCCCCGCCGACTCAAAAGCCTGCCGCAACTGCAACACCTGCGGGTACACAGGCAAAGCAACTTTTTCTAAATCGTTGTGCAGCAATTGACCAATTTTCGATCGATCTTTTTGGGCGATCGCCCCCACCATCGGGCCCGAATGCAGCCGTTGCCGGCGACACACCAAATCTTCCGCTGCACAATAGGAACTACTGAACTGCTGGCGATAAGTTTGATACGACCATGCAGTAGAAATACTGAGATTGCGGTACTTGGCCAACACCACAGAAAAGCCCCCCAAATCAGGCAGCGGCGACAGTTTATCTCCGCGACCAGTTGCCAAAGCCGTACCTCCAGCAATGCAAAAAGGCACATCCGAACCCAAAGTTCCCCCCAACTCTTGCAACTCCGACTGAGTAAGTCCCAATTGCCACAGCAAATCCATCCCGACTAAAACCGCGGCCGCATTGGCCGAACCGCCGGCAAGCCCCGCCGCCACTGGAATCTGCTTGTGAATGGCAATCTCGACTCCGCCGTATTTCGCCAAAGCATCGGGGAATTGCTTCGCCAACAAATCCGCCGCCCGGTAGGCCAGGTTATTCTTGTCAGGAGGGACTTGCGGGTGATCGCAGCGCACGCGAATCGTGTCCGTACCGATCGCGCGTAAGTCAATTCGATCGGCTAAATCTATACTTTGAAGTACCATCGCCAGTTCGTGATATCCGTCGGGGCGATCGCCTATGATTTCCAGATACAGATTGATTTTTGCGGAAGCTAGCAGAGAATATGAACGCATAGGTGATTAAGCCGCAGGTGAAAGAAACCCCTGGTTGCAATTAATTGGCACCAGTCCGAGTCCATTTTCTCACAACTCAAAGGAAATATTATGCAGGAAATGTGGAAAACTTTTTTTAGTTCCGGGCCATTTATTCCTCACGGCCACTGCTATCTCTGGCATACCCCGTTAGTCTGGCTTCACCTTGCCTCAGATTCTATAATTGCACTCGCGTATTTTTCCATCCCGATTACATTGGTTTATTTTATTTCCAAACGCGAAGATTTGCCATTTAATTGGATCTTTGCCCTGTTTGGAACCTTTATCGTCGCCTGTGGCATCACTCACATATTTGAACTCTGGACACTTTGGCATCCTACCTATTGGCTTTCAGGAACAATGAAAGCAATTACTGCCCTTATTTCCTTTGCTACAGCCATACTTTTGGTAGACTTAATGCCTCAAGCCCTAGCACTTCCCAGTCCCGCACAGTTAGAATCCGCCAACCGACTCCTAGAAGCTGAAATTGTCGATCGCCAATTAGCAGAAGCTGCACTAAAAAAAGCCAAAGAAGAATTAGAAATTAGAGTTGAGGAACGCACCGCAGAGTTAAAGTCTCAAACTCAACAGTTAGAATTGACCAACCGACTCCTAGCATCGGAAATTGTCGAGCGGCAATTAGCAGAAGCTGCACTAAAAAAATCTAAAGAAGAATTAGAAATTAGAGTTGAGGAACGCACCGCAGAGTTAAAGTCTCAAACTCAACAGCTCGAACAAGCCTTGTCTGAATTGCAGCAGGCTCAATCAAAGCTAATTCAAAGCGAAAAAATGTCATCTTTGGGGCAATTAGTCGCTGGGGTTGCTCATGAAATCAACAATCCGATTAACTTTATTTACGCGAATGTTACTCACGCTCGCGAGTATGCCGATAGTTTGCTAGAATTGGTGAATATCTATCAAGAGCAGTATCCGAATCCCTTACCCACACTTAGAGAAAAACTCCAGTCTGTAGATTTAGATTTTATTATCTATGACCTACCAAAAATATTAATTTCTATGAAAAACGGGGCAGAGCGCATTCTCGGTATTGTCAAGTCGCTGCGAATTTTTTCGCGCCATGACGAAGCAGAAATGAAATTAGCCGACGTTCACGAAGGAATTGACAGCACACTGATGATTTTGCAAAGCAGATTGAATGCTAAGCCCGGTTTGGCGAAAATTCAAGTTATCAAAGAATATGGCAATTTACCCCAAATAGAGTGCTATCCGGGACAGCTAAATCAAGTGTTTATGAATATCCTGGCTAATGCTATTGATGCTTTAGAAGAAGACAGTCACAGCGAGGGGATTGCAGCCAATGAAGCTGATCGTCGCCTCATCAAAATTTCTACCAAAGTTTTAGAGAGTCAAGTGGTAGAAATCCGAATTAGCAACAACGGGCCAGAAATAACAGAATCGGTGAGGAACCAGTTATTTAATCCATTTTTTACCACTAAACCAGTAGGTAAAGGCACGGGATTGGGTTTATCGATTGGCTATCAAATTATCACAGTAAGACATAAAGGCGAATTGCACTGTATTTCTGCACCGGGGCAAGGTGTAGAATTTATTATAAAAATTCCCATGAGGCTGCAATAAACCTTTAAAAATCCCCATAAAACCTAAATTAAACTGTTAGGAGTCACAGCGAAAAGCCCGGATAAAAAAACACCCCGATATCCGAATTATTTAATAATTCTGGTATCTAACACAATCCTGAATTTCACACATCGCACATAATATTATTACTCAAACTTACCCATTGATCCACGCTTAAATCTTCAGCGCGAGATTGAGGATTTATCTGTAACTCTTCTAGCAATTGAACGAGTTTATCTAAATCCACAGCCCCTTTCAAATTATTTCGCAGCATCTTGCGCTTGCTACCAAATCCCAACTTAACTAAATTCTCCAAATAGCGCGGATTAACCGCCACAGTTTCTATCTGTCTGGGAAGCAGCCGCACCACGGCGGAATCGACTTTTGGCGGCGGAAAAAAGTCTTTAGACGGCACATCGCAAATTAACTCGCATTCTGCTAAATACTGCACCCGCACTGATAGCGCGCCAAAAGCTGTCGAACCCGGTTTAGCGTAAAGCCTTTGGGCCACTTCTTTCTGCACTAATAGCACGATCGCATCGAAGGGTTTAGCCGCAGGAACAGATATCGTTCCCAGCAGTTTTTGCAGGATCGGGCCGGTAATATTATAAGGAATGTTGGCAACAACTTTATTGGGATTTTGGAATTTGGGAAAGGCCGTTAGTTCAGCCTCTAAGTCCATTTCCAGGATGTCGCCTTGTAGCAGTAAAAAATTGTCGGTTTTGCCGAGTTGTTTGGCTAGCTTGAGACACAAATCTCGATCGATCTCCACAGCAACAACAGACTCAGCCGCAGGCAGTAAACGCCGAGTCAAAATCCCCGTGCCCGGCCCAATTTCTAGGACGCGATCGCGATCCAAAGAAGCCGCTTTCACAATCTTATCTAAGGCTTTCTCGCTTTTGAGCCAATGTTGAGCAAACTGTTTTCGGGGTCTGGTCGATCGCATTTTTTGAATTTTTGGAGAAATCTTAGCCTGTCATTCTATCACAGCTCAATATCTCTTCCCAACCTACGGTGATGTTTATTTTTGTTAACAGGGGTTGAATTAACCAAAAAACTTGGGCACTATAATAAGGACAAACGATAAAAAATAAATTTATTTCTTCCCAATTACCAACAGGACAACACGTAAGTCACGGAGGCACGGATAGCGGTTTTTTCAAATAACCAATAACAAATAACCAATAACAAATAACCAAGAACCAATTACCACTTCCCCAAAAATGAAATTCCAACGAGTATTTGGTACATTACCCAAAACCACAGCCAGCGCCCCCGGCAGAGTAAACCTGCTGGGCGAACACACAGACTACAACGATGGATTTGTACTTCCAACTGCGATTCCCCAGCGCACCACAGTACAAATCGGCTTCAGCAGTGACGATCGACACCATGTTTATTCAGCAGAATATGACGAACTCATAAATTTTTCAGACGACGATACCATACCGCAAAAATTCGTCAGTTATATCTGTGGCTGCCTGAGACTTGTAGAAAAAGAAGGATACAAAATACCGCCAATAAATCTCTACATTACCTCGACTGTGCCGATCGGAGCCGGTTTGTCCAGCAGCGCCGCTTTAGAAATAGCCACCCTCAGAGGAGTGCGCGCCCTACTGAACCTCCCCCTAGACGACGTGCGCCTAGCTCAAATCGGACAGCAAGTCGAAATCCGATATGCCGGCTTGAACTGTGGCATCATGGATCAAATGGCATCGAGTTTAGCAGACACCAACACCATGCTATTGATCGACACCCGCAGCCTCGAATGCCGCCCGATACCTTTTCCCACAAACACAGAAATTTTAATAATTGACAGTGGCGAAAGCCACGAACTAGCAGCAGGAAGTGGCTACAACCAGCGGCGCGCCGAGTGCGAGGAATCCGCGCGGATATTGGGAGTTAAAGCTCTCAGGGATATCGCCGACCCCCAAGCTGTCGAAGTATTACCGGAACCCCTCAGAAGACGAGCGCGCCACGTGGTTACGGAAAACAACCGCGTACTCGAAGCGGTAAAATCTTTACCAGCCAAACGTTTTGGCGAGTTAATGAATGCTTCCCATGCCAGTCAGCGCGACGACTACGAAGTTTCGGTGCCGGCAGTAGACACGCTGGCGGCAATCTTGCAGTCAATCCCCGGAGTCTTCGGCGCAAGGCTGACGGGCGGAGGTTTTGGCGGTGCTTGCGTAGCCTTGGTGGAGAGTGGGAAAGCGGGTGTTATCGCATCCGAGGCGATCGATCGCTACCAGCGCGCGGGTTATACTGGCCGCGTTTTGGTTCCCGAAGTTAAAGTTAATTCTTAACGCCAGAACTATCTCCAGGTAGAGAAGGCCAGCGCACAGTGACGATCGTCGAATCCTCCTCCGCCGACCAATAATGAGGCACTCCCGGTAGCCAGAGAGCATAATCTCCTTCGCGAGACAGCAAGATTTCTTGCTCTGGAAATTGCAGGCGAAACCGCCCTTTTACCAGGATAGAAAGCGTTGTGGCTTCCGCATTTACCGCCCACTGAGTCCTACAATCTCCGGCGGGGTGAGTGCCCCATTTTACCTCTAAAACAGAAGTCGATCGCGGGTCATCTTCAGGAGTCATAAAGTGACCCGCAAACCAACCGCCCCGACTTGCACCTTCAGCGCCCGCATTTCCGAAAACCACTTGAGATGACATCAATTAATCAGGTAAACAACAAATAGCTTGAGAGCACAAACTCTACGTTTTGTACTCAAGGACATCCCGCTCGATCGCTCGTGTCGTAGGGACACTCCAAGAGTCCAGAGGTGTCAACTTAACGTACAACCGATAGTCCGACAGTCCGACAGGGGTTGAAACCCCTGCCTCAAAGCTAAAGTCGTCTGAAGACGACTAATGAGTTTTTCAGTCCTCTTTGAGAGGACTTTAGCTATGAGACAGGGAATTCATTCCCTGGCTGCCTCAAAGCTAAAGTCGTCTGAAGACGACTAATGAGTTTTTCAGTCCTCTTTGAGAGGACTTTAGCTATGAGACAGGGAATTCATTCCCTGGCGGACTAACGGGTGGGCGGGAGGACTGGTGGACAAAAAGCTTAAGTTGAACACCTATGGGCTTGGCCTAAGTCCCTACACTCGCCCTGTCCCTACAAGGGCTTACCACCAAAAGTGCTATACTTACTTCCGGCCCGAAGGTTGACCTTCCGTAGTCGCTATTTCCCCAGCTTCCATCAACTGCTTAAAGCGACGTAAATCATTGGCAATTTGCTGTTCGGGAGCTTCGCCAAATAGTTTAGCAGCACCAGCACCAATTGCACCGCCCGGAGGGTTGTATTCGATGACAACTTTTACCTCAGTACCGCGTCCTGCAGATGCCGGTTGAAAGCGCACAAAACCAGAATTGTCAACATCAGATCCTTCAACAGACGCCCAAGCAATTAAGCGATTTTCTTCTTCGCGGACAATCTCTGCATCCCATTCCACACTATTGCCCATCGGCGCGCTGGCAATCCAGTGAGAACGTTTTTCATCTATTACCGTAACGTGTTTGAGATGCTTCATAAACCGAGGTAAATTTTCAAAATTGCGCCATAAACGGTACAATTCATCCGCCGGTTTGTCGATCGTCACCGTCTTTTCAACTTTAATGCTTTGATTCGGATCAGCGGCCGACTGCAAACCCTCCACAACCCCCAGCCCGCGAGCCGCTAAACCGCCGCCCGCAACCGCCAGCAAAGCACCTCTCAAAGAACGCTGCGACAAACCAAAAAGCACCAGCGCCCCGCCACCAATTAAAGATGCCCAGCGTTCGGTATCGCCGCTGCTACTTTGGTTTTGTTTGTCGGAATTTGTCATTGAACTCGATTCCATTGCTTTAAACCTGGTAAATTAATAGCGGAAAATAGCAGCTAAAGGCGCCTCGTCCGGCACTTTTTCCGGTGGCACCGCGTAAACAGTTCCGCCATTGAGAATAGTTTGAATTGCTGCCGCATTCAACAAATCTTCGTCGCCCAATTCTGCATCTGGGTGGATTTGCACCGCGTTCGTATCGGGATTAAAAGTACCCCACTGTTGAACGCCAAGAGCAACAAATAGTCGATCGACTCGTCCAAAATAAGCAGCCGAAACAGCTTCTTTCAAATCAGCAGAAATTTTATCGCTTCCTGTCAGATCGTGGTATTGTGCGATCGCCTCTGACTGAGCCTGCAAAAACAAAGGTTCTACCAGCGGCAAAGCTTCGGCCCGCAACTCTTCCGGCTTGAGAAGTTTCTGATTGCCTGTAATTCCTTCTTCAAATAAATGCGGGTACGTATTTGCTTCTCGGTAAAGCGGGAGCAAATACTCAACTCCAGCTAACACTAAAGGAGCTTTTTTATTGTGCAAATATTTGTGCAGCGCGCCATCAATTATGTGGAAATACTGCAAAATTTCCTGCTGGGGTTCATCTCGATCTGGACTTCCTTGACCGTGAAAACTTCCCGGCTGCTGAAAAGAATTATTAGTGCCTCCTTTTGAAGTAGCAATCCGAAACTGACCATCTTTAGCAGTCGGGTCATATTGCAGAGCATCCTCAAGGCTTTTCGGCAAGTTTTCAACTTCAACTTCCCTAGCACTGTAAGGCGTACACTCAATCAGCCTCACTTCCTTCTGACTGAGAGCTAAAACATAAAATAAATTATCTCCTGTCAGCATAGGCATCAGCGGTTTGACGTGAAAATTGTCGCTCACAACCACTAATTCCTCAAAATTCACCGGACAGGTATAGTAGCGGAAAAATCCCGAACCGACAAAAATCGCCAGCAGGTTGCTTTGATTTTCCCAAAAGTTTTCCCGGTCAATTTCTGCTCGGACTGGCTCTAGCAATTGGGCCGCTTCTTTTTTGTCAAATCCGTACTCTACAATTTTGTCTTCAGCCTCTCTGATTAAATTTTTGAACCGAATCGGATTTTGTTGAATTTCTGTTCCTTGAGCGACTGGCATATAAATTGAGACGCACAATCCAGGAGATTGTTGTACCAGTGCTTTGAGTTCCTCTACAGATATTAAGTTCACCGCTGAAACTCCTTTTCTAAGGGGGGTTTTGTAATAAAAACAACCGATTCTTTAAAATGTATCTCTCCTGACGCGGCTCCTGCGTCTGCCTAAAGTAAGGATCGGCTGCTGTAGAGCATTTCATCCCCCAACTAAAACGGGGTTTCCCGCCGCTGTTCCAATCGAACTGCTTATTACCTAAGATAGACGGCGCTAACTCGGCGGCTACTTTACCATAATTTACTTTAGTCGGCTTCCACTACTCGTTATATATGATGAAAACAAAACTTTTTCTGGGGTTGCTGTGGGCAACATTTATTGCCTACACCTTGCTGCTAGCTCCTCTCGATCAGCCCGGAACGTTAACAGTTATCGAAAAAATGCTCAAGTTGCAGCTAGAAGGAATCAACCCCTACCTTGTCACTATATTCGCTCTCATGGGAGTGTGGCCGATGGTCTACGCTTGCCTCCTATTCATTGATGAGAAAACCCAAAATATATCCGCTGGGCCTGCTTTCATCGCTTCCAACGGCGCCGGTATCATCGGCTTAATTCCCTACTTACTCCTCCGCCAGCCCCAGCAAGAATTTTCCGGCCGCAAAGATATGTTGATCAAAATATCAGACTCCCGCTGGACAGGGATTGTACTTTTACTAACTACTATCTGGCTGTTAGCTTGGGCTTGGTTAAATGGAGATTGGGGAGATTTTGTCAAGCAGTGGCAGTCAATTCCTTTTGTGCATTTAATAACTTGGGATTGTTGCTTGATGGCTGTAATATTTCCCTCACTTTTGGGAGACGATATGGCACGCCGTGGACTCTCGGACGATCGCATTTTTTGGGCAGTCTCTCTCATTCCGCTGTTAGGGCCGCTAGCTTATCTTTGTCTGCGCCCCCCTCTGCCAGAATCTGCAACAGAAATCGCCACTTTCCCGCTAACAGCCAGAAGTTGAAACATTGAAAAATTTGGTAGTGTTCAAGATGTACTTTATTGACTAGCTCAAATGACCTGCCGGAGTCGTCATCCCAGTTGAGAAATTCCTCGAAGGAAAGGGTTTTTTGGGCGATCGCAACCATTGATATTAACCTTTTGCGTAGGTTGGCTCTCTGTTGTCTGTTTCTAGCTTAACGCTTTCAATATCCATTTTAGTGTGCATCAAAGGGGTAGCTTAGCAATACGATCGACCCATTCCTCTGCACTAGATGCTGCCCAAATCAAGAGTAGTTCTTCGATGACAACTTCCATCGGTATTTTTCGGGAAACAATAATGACTCCAGCACTCTGATTAGTAGTAATGAACTCAGAAAATTCCGATGGCATTGTTTTGCGATCGTGGCTGACAAGAACACGTCTTTGCTGTGCTGCAATTGCCAGCACTTCTAAATCTTTAACGCCTTCTAACCCAGCAGCAAAAGCAGTTTGAAAGTCGATTGTAGATTCTCGTCGCAGTAATCCTGTGACGATCGCCTGATTTAAGTCAGCATCAGCTTGATAGCGCACATTCACGATTGCACCTGCTGTGTTGCTGCTTTAGCTGCAATCAGTTTGTTGTACAAAGCTGGATCGCTGGTTTGTAGAGGTTGAGGCATGGCATCAAATGCAGCTTCTTCGGCGGCTAAGTAAGCGTCGATTTCAGCGCGGTTGGCTAGATAAAAGGCGATTGCCCCATAAACCTGTTCCAGTGTCAGTAGTGGGAAAGACTGAACAATAGTTTCGGGCGATAATCCTTGACAGAAAGCATAGGCGATCGAGTCAAGAGAAATCCGAGTTCCTTCAACCCAATAGGCATCATTCCGATACTCTATGTAAGTTTTAACTGCTACAACTGGCATACATTTTTTTGATTCTAACTACTTATTATCATAGACGGAAGAACCCGCAGGCAGCCCAGGGTTTGCATCAGATCTGTCAGAGGTTGGTTGCGGAAGGTTGCGAGTTGAATTAAGGCTTGAATGCGGGTAACGTTGAGTTGTTCAAGGCGCGAGCTCATTTGGATCAGTTGCTTGTGTTCATCGGGAGTCAGGGTTTCGGCATGACGCTTGGCGATGAGGGCATGGTATTCTTCCCAGGTTTGTGCACTAAAGCCAATGTTAATTTGTTGCAGCAAGTCGGCTTCAGTAGGTTGGGTAATTGGAAGTCTAGGCTGGAGGCGTTCTTGCAGGGCGTTGAGGATGTAGCGATCGGGTTCAACGCCCTGTCGAGATGCTTCAGTGCGGATCTGGTGTTCGAGTTCGGGAGAGAGGTTGAGGGTGATGGTGGTCATGGTTATCTTGGCAGCAACATCTATTCATCATTTTAGCGATCGGGCTTTCACCTTATCAAAAACTTCATCGCATGGGACTTCTCGATTTTATTGTCCGCGTCCTGGTTTGCAATCTACGAAACCTAATGCTTCTGTGCCCTTGAAAATTGGCGATCGAAATGGCGATCGGATATTCAATTTTCGCAGCACGCGCAATTAGAGCAGCTTTAATTCGTTCTGGCAAACGTCCCAAAATAACTTCGGCATCAGGAGAAAGTTGTTCTTGAAGTTTAGCTTGCATGACATTCACCTTTGGGTTGGAATTTGATAGATACATTCAAGCCACTACCCAACTCAGATTTAGCGGTCTAACGTTGCCAATCACCCGCCGCAAATTACCTCAGACTGCCACCGACAGGATTTCGACGGTCGGGTGCATTGGCGTTGTTCGAGTGCGCGCATCTCTTGCCGTATTTTGATGCTACCGCAAAAAAGCGCGTAACTTTTCAAGTTCATCACCCTGTAAACACTTAGCAAAAGAACGGTGGGTCCGAGCATTTGGATGGGGGAGAAAAGCAAAAAATCTTTCACGATTCCCTATCTCAACGAACTCGGATATTGAATTTGCTGTAGAGATATTGAATTGGCTTTGAATCACTTGCTTTGCGCGTGCCCCCAGTACCACTATCACTTTTGCTCTTGCTAGTTCTAAAACTCTCAACAAGTAGGCTTCCACACATTGCTCCTGTGATTCTTCTACACCAGTTTCGGCACGAGACTTACAATGCACTATCTCGGTAAGCGCATAATCAATGCCTGGACTAACGTTCCGTTGAAGTAGCTCAATCGCACGTTGTCTAACCGCTGCCCAAAATCGAGTAGAGCGACTATATTTCCCGTCTTTTAGCAAGGATTTTGTACCATCAACGATCCAGTGCTTACGTCCTCCTCCAAAACGGTAATTGAAATAATCGTGTACTTCGCTACATGACCAATCCCAAGTTGGGTAATCTTCATCAGAGCCAATTGATGGATTTGAACTCAGGAAGAGAATGGGTGCTTGCTCTATCTGTCCACTCCAAGGTTCAGGCACTTGAAATTTTTCTAACCCAATTGCATTTTGAGAGTCAACAATTTTACGACATGGATTTTCAACAGAAATATCTTCTTGACACTCTCGTGCATGGGGACAATGAACAATTTCACTTAGCAGAGTTTTTTCAGACATTCCCGAAATATATCAACTGATTACGAGTTTACGAAAATCTAGCAGTCGAACTTATAATTGTATCGCAGTTGCGGTACAATACCCAATAGAAGAGAAAAATACCGCAGATCGCTGATGTATTTCACCAAAGGTAGCCAGTAATCCACACATCAATTGCTGGCGAGCGATGAGAATTCAACCAAATTGTCATGCGGCTAAAACGGGATGGTCGAGTTTGCCGACTGCATACAACAGCGCAGCTTTAATATCCTCAAGTTCCAAGTCTGGCAATTCTTCGAGAAACTTAAAAATTTGCTCACCCGCAGCTAGCAACTCTAGGATATCGATGACTCGAATCCGCATTCCCCGGATGCAGGGACGATCGCCACATTGTCTTGGGTTCACTGTAATTCGGTCAAACAGATAAGCAACGGATGCTGGCATGGGTTAAAATTATTTAAAACCTTTGTCTCTAGCTTACTTCATTTATCGCCCCAAACTCACACCGCGATATAATTCTGCGATCGCTATGCTGTAATAGAAATCAGTCCCTTCAAACTTCCATAGTTTATGACCACAGCAGTATCTATTGACATTGGTACGCTCATTACACGCACTCCCGGACTGCATGGTGGATGTCCCCACATCCTCGGTAAAGGCGTTACCGTTCGCCGGATTGTAACCTGGTACAAGCGAGGATTGAATGCTGAAGAGATTTGCGATCGCATTTCTCATCTCACCCTCGCCGAAGTCTACGCTGCATTAACTTACTATCATGCCAACACCGCAGAAATTGAAACTGATTTGCTCCATCAAGCAGCAGAAGCCAAGCGTCTTGAAGCTTTGTACAGCAACTTTGGTAAAGAAGCATGAGTGAGATTAGGCTTTACCTAGATGAAGACTCCCAGGATCAGTCCCTACTACGGGCATTACGGGCACGTCAAGTCGATGTAACCACCGTTAACGAAACTCAAACAGAAGGATTAATCGACGAAGAACAACTTCGGCTAGCTGCCACTCAAAACAGAGTTTTGTACAGTCACAATATTGGAGATTTCTGTCAGTTACATACTGAGTTCCTTGGCAGAGAGGAATCTCATGCTGGCATTGCGCTGATCTCACAAGACTATTCCGTGGGCGAGCAAGTTAGAGTTATTATGGAACTAACTGCTAATAAGACAGCAGAGGAAATGGTTAACCAGTTAGAGTTTTTGAGTAAATACTTAAAAAATAGCTAAATACTCAGAGCCCCGACTTCTTCAAGAAGTCTGGGCTCTAAAAGCAGACTACATCACAACTGCACTAATCAAAGTTTGCACATTTTGTACAACAGCAGTAGTCAAATTATGAGTCACAGGCAAACTGTCAACCACTATTCCGGCGCACAATAGCATCAGGTACAGAATAGAGTATTTAAAGAGCGATCGCGCAACAATCTTATCCTCTGGAGTCTGCAACAGCAACCAAGCTTTTTGGGCAAAAATAGCACCCAGGAAAATAGCTGTTCCCGCATACACCGCGCCCGCTAAATGCAGGGGATAAACTAGCAGGAAAGTTGCAGGAATCATCAATAGCGTGTAAATCCAAATTTGGCGGGCTGTCTCTTCGTCGCCCTCAATTACAGGTAACATCGGGACGCCTACTTCCTTGTATTCATCGCGAATCATCATTGCTAATGCCCAAAAATGCGGCGGTGTCCACAGGAATATAATCCCAAACAGCAGCCACGCACCCCAACTCAAATCTCCCGTAACCGCAGCCCACCCAACTAGCGGCGGAATCGCCCCTGCTGCACCGCCAATAACGATGTTTTGCACGCTGTGGCGCTTCAGCCAGTGGGTGTAAATTAGGACATAGAAAAGGATGCCTGACATCGCTAGCAATGCCGCTAATAAGTTGGCAACAACTGTCAGCAATGTAAAGGATATTGTAGCTAGGGCGATCGCAAATATCAAAGCATCCCGCTTCTTGACACGCCCGGAAGGAATTGGCCGCCACCGGGTGCGCTCCATAATATAATCGATGTCGCTGTCGTAGACACAATTAATCGTATTCGCCGACGCAGAAGCTAAAGCGCCTCCGGTAATAGTTGACACCAGCAATAGCGGGTCTACTTCTCCTTTGGCTGCCATCCACATTCCTGCTGATGTGGTGATTAGCAGCAGTAAAATAATTCTGGGTTTTGTTAGTTGATAGTAACTTTTCACGACTTGCGAAAAGTTTTCGTGGAGGCGGGGGCTGTCGTTGGTAAGAACTTCTTGCATCGGTTATTAGTTGTTAGTTGTTAGTTGTCAGTCATTGGTTTGTAGGGGCGGGTTTTACGACAAATATTTACTGTAGCTACAAGGATTAATAAACCCGCCCCCACCGAGGGATAAATCAGGCCCCTCTTACTCAAGGAATAGATAAATCTGCCTTTTAGAGAGTGTCCGGTTGATTCGTGCTTGTATGGGCGGGGCGGGTTTATGAAACTGTTGGCTTTTAGATCGAGAATCATGGTGAACCCGCCCCTACAAGACCTTGCACTATATAATAACGATGCTACCGGACATGATATTACTCTCAAGCTGATAAAACTCGATCGCGCCAAGCTAAAACACTAAAAGCTATCAGGGTTCCCAGCAAAGCAGCACCGACTGCTTGGTGGGCCACTGTCAGCGGTTCTACCTGAAGGTGCAGCCGGAAAGTTGCTAATCCCAGAACTAATTGAGCAATTAGACAAACACTCGCCCAATTAGCCAGTTTTCGCAAATTTGGACTCAGTGCAGGCTGCCGCCAAGCCATCACTGCTACGGCTAAAGTCGCTGCTGTAGCTGGTACGATACCGGCGATGTGGCTGTTCATTACCGAGCACAATTCTGAGGAGTCCAAACATTGGTGCAGAGCCCATCTAGAGCCTACTAATGCTCCTAACAAACTTTGCAGGTAAACTAACAATGCTGCGATCGAACTTACCCAAGCTAATTTGCCGACATTTCCTGTAGCTTCGTAGGGAGTCAGCATGAAACCGATGACTAGCAGGGCGCCAAAAAATAGTAAAGCTGTTCCCAAGTGAGCGGTAACGATGTCAAATCTCAGCAGTTGTGTTACTGTCAAGCCGCCCAATACGCCCTGAAAAACGATTAAAAATACTGCTCCGGCGCTCGCCCAAGGCAGCCATTTTGGCAGGCGGCTGCGGTAAAACAAAGATAGTCCTAAAAGTGCGATCGCGCTTAAGCCAATTGCCGCAGCGTCCAACCGGTGAAACCATTCCAGAAATACCTGCAAATTCATTTGCGCTGCAGGTATTAATTGACCGTAGCACAGCGGCCAGTCGGGGCAAGCGAGCCCCGCATTCATCACTCGCGTGGCGCTGCCTACAGCCATTAACAGCCAGGTTGCGATCGCAATTTTCCACACTAGGCTGCGGATAATATCTTTTGGCTGCCACTGCACTCCTGCTGCTGCGTTTGGCTGATTTAAAACTGAGTTTGCCATGAACTTTACCTTAGCCTTTGGTATCGATCGAACTTAATTAAATATCGAGGTTTTGCTTTGGCTGAGCTTAGCCTAGCTTAACACTCTTTTTCTCTGACCAACCGTCATTTTTACTACCTTAGCGACACTTTTATCCAATTAGTTTGTCTTTATATTTTTTTCAACTTTCTTCTTTATATTACAAAAGATGTCCTTTATTTTGTCAAACTTAAAAAAACTTTAATCTTTCCCCGCTCCTGGATAATTAAAAACTCCCCCACTGTCTAGGTTGGGCGAAAAAATAAAGATATAATTAAGAAAAAGAATTTATTAAAAAATTGTGATATGAACCGCTCAAAAATGTTTACAAAAAGCTAAACAACATAAAAAAACCTATAAAGTAGGATTCGCAACAAACTAAATGTAGCTGATTGTTCTACCTTAGTAGGAAGTATGACCGCAAATAAAAGGGCAGTCAACAAGTTAAGCAAGCTATAAGCCAGCCACTCTTTACTCCAGGCGTCATAACCGCGAGCAAGCAGCTCAAGGATGGAAAAAGAAACAGGGAAAATACCGGGTTCGCTGGTGGCCCTAGTTGGCTGCATAGCTCGCAGCAATCAGCTTGTGGTACGGTCAAAACAACCACCTGATGCCACAGCAAGCCTCAGAATAAGCACCGATGGTAGAGGCTTTTTTAACGTAATGATCGCAATCGCCACAGCCCTATTTATGGCGTTGCATAATAGCGGGATGATTTTGATTGTTTTGTGGGATGGGATCTCTTCGCCCGAAGGCGTGTATTTTCACACCAGGCGGGACGCTAACCCTTAACTCCCCACAAGAATCATCCTCAAATTGTACAACACCGCGATCGCACCCCCGCCGATCGCAGGGCTGTTTCATTCTCTTGTAGGGGCTGCCCCCCGTGGCTGCCGCCCGTGGCTGCCCCCATGTCTCAAACGCCTGTGAAGTTGTCTGTGGGGGGGTAGGCATTCTTGGCACTACAAGAGTCAAAAACGCGATTTTCGTGAGAATGAAACCGCCCTGCCCCCGATGGCAGACTCAGGAGACACGGTAGCTGAAACAGCACCAGAAATCACACCAGAAATGCCTCCCACCCCCAGCAGCGCCAAATACGGCGAAGAAGCGAAACCCTCAGAGACGGGACAATCCGCAGGTATCACAGTCAACGTCACTGGCTCAAAGCTGCTACGCAGTTAGATTTGTAGAAGATCAAGTTGAAATAAATTACCAAGCGCTAAAATATATGTATATGTCAGCCAAAAATCATCTATCTCCAGTAGCACAATTAGAATAATTGCTACATAAATTATTAAAAGAAGGAAAACTTGTTATTAAATGCGTTACATCCCGTACATTGCTCGTGACCGAACTTCCTAAGTCGTTGAATCTAAAACCTAAAATCTAAAATTCTGCCGCCATGTCCCAAAAAAATGAAACCGTTGTTCTGGTATTATCGCTCCTAATTACGATCGGGCTAGCCGGTGCAGGTATTTGGTGGCTGACAAGCCGAGGCGGCATCAATCTCGGAGGTTTATCACCCCAAAATCAGACATTTCCCAAGTCTCCGACGGGGAATTCCCCGCAATCAGAGCAGGCAATTGGGCAGCGTCTGAGTGCCGGACAAAAAGTGTTAATTCCAGAGCAAGCCACAACAACCAAACAAGCAGCAGTACAGGCGATCGCATCTGGCAACTATAACGCAGCTCTTTCCGACTTACAAGCTTCGCTGAAAACCAATCGCAACGATCCCGAAGCACTAATTTACCTCAACAACGCCCGCATCGGATCTCAAAAATCCTACACAATTGCCGCCGCAGTTCCCATTGGCGCCGATATCAATGGTGCTCAAGAAATTCTGCGGGGCGTCGCTCAAGCTCAAAATGAAATCAACCAAAGCGGCGGCATTAGCGGTACTCCATTAAAAGTGCTAATTGCTAACGACGACAACAACCCAGAAATTGCCTCGCAAATTGCCAGCGCGATCGCAAATAACTCTGAAGTTTTAGGAGTGATCGGGCATTTTAGTTCTGACGCAACGCTAGCAGCCAGCCAGATTTACCAGCAAAAACAATTAGTAGCAATTTCTCCCACAAGTACGTCGGTGCAGCTTTCAGGAGTTGGCAACAATATATTTCGGACAGTGCCGAGCGATCGGTTTGCGGCTAATGCTATTTCCCGCTATATGCTGACAAAATTGCAAAAGAAAAAAGCTGCTGTATTTTTCAATTCTGCTAGCAATTATAGCAAATCTTTAAAAAGTGAATTCACTACTGCTCTTTACGGAGATGGCGGACAAGTAGTATCGGAATTTGACTTGGCTAAGGGCAATTTTAATGCGGCCGAGAGCTTTAAAAGCGCGATCGCCCAGGGAGCAGAAGTGATTGTGTTAGCAGCCAATACCGCCACGCTCGACCAAGCTTTGCAAGTAGTGCAAGTAAACGCCAAACGCCTGCCGTTACTCGCAGGAGACGACGTTTATACTGCTAAAATCCTGCAAATCGGTGGCGCGGGAGCAACAGATATGGTGCTGGCGATTCCTTGGCATATTCTCGCAGATCCGCAGTCAAACTTTCCCCAAACATCCAAACAACTGTGGAATGCTGAAGTAAGTTGGCGCACAGCTTTAGCCTACGACGCGGCGATCGCGTTAATTGTTGGTTTAGGGCGCAATCCGACTCGTACAGGCATTCAACAAACTTTATCGGCGTCAGATTTTTCCGCAAATGGAGCATCGGGCCCGATTCGGTTTTTACCTTCGGGCGATCGCAATCGAGCAGTTCAATTAGTAACTGTTAAACCCGGAAATCGCACCAGTTACGGTTACGAGTTTGTGCCGATTAATTAAAAAACAAGTTCTGGTCATTTGTCTATGTATAGCCGAAGGAAGAAGGAAAAAGGAAGAAGGAAGAAGGAAGAAGGAAGAAGCAATAAAATCAATCGTGTCAGCCATTAAAAACGTCCTAACCGTCTTGGCGGTTGCTATAAAATCTACCATTGTTCCTGGGCGGGGGCGGCTTGATGGGATTGTTTGTTGTCGTGATAAATGTTTGGTGAAACCCGCCCGGGAGGGAAACTCGATCTACAGTTGCGAAACTCCGATCGGCCTAACTGCCCTATTCCTCTCAAAAACAGCCCTCGGTTTCAAAGCAATTCTCAACAACAGCCACAGCGATCGCCATTCTCCGGGAGTTTCCTGCCGCTGCCACTGGCCGGGCCGACAGTACAGCATTTCGATCAAACAGCGGTGCTGGCTAATGTTCAGGCGATCGAACGCAATTCGCACAGTGGGAAATTCCGCAAAACTGCCGTCTTTTCCATCCCGAAAACTTGACTCCAACTGAGATTTATCGCTCACCAACTCAATCTTAGCCACAGGAATAAAACAGTTTTCTTCCATAATTTTCATAGTCGCCGAATCGCAATCAATCAAACCTTGGGCCAAAGGACGCTCAGTGCCCAACTCAACAACAGAGGGCGCTACGGATCTCCTTGCTTTGACTGCCGCACTGCGAGAGAGCGCTTTTATTTTACCCTGCAATAAACTTGTCTGAACGGCATATTTTGGCAAAATCTCTGCTGGGGTCAAACTCTCTTTACTACCTTTACCTTTCACCGCAAAACTTGGCCACTGCGTCAGAGCAACTTCAGCGCCACTTTCCGAAATTACAGTAGTTATACCCCAAAAACTTTTACCGCCAATATTTAATTGTACCACCCTGCGTAAATTGAACCATTCGTAAATGTCCGGCTTAGGAATATCCACCAAAATTAGTAAGGCAATCCCGATCATCAGCAGGTTGTACGCGCTCCAAACCCATCCCAAACTCATTCCTTTTGACAACAACAAATGTGCACTTTCTGATATTGACTGTACGGTGCCTACATTTTTCACTAAATTAATGTTTAAATTGTGCCATAAACTGAATGCTGTAGCTGCGAACAAGACAATCAAAGGCCATCCCAAATTCCAGTTAAAACGAAAGCGATCGCTCGCAATTCCTTTTGGCGTCACCTGAAACCCTTTCCCAAAGGGATTCAGCATGGAACTCACCACCGTCACCGCTAAAGGAATACACTGGACGAACGAATAAATATCGGAAAGTAAAGCCGATCCCGATCTGCGGTTCAGCCAAGAAAACACAGTAAGTTGCACCAAATAGTAAGGCAGGAAAAAGTACAGCAATTCCGGCGCACTTGCCCGCAAAGGAATTATGCCGAGAAATGAATAAGCTAAAGGTATCAACAGATATAAAACCTTGGTTAAACTGGTAAACCAGTGCAGCAATCCTTCCAAATGAGATAGCCTCTGTACGAATGTAAGACCGCGAATTGTTAAAGGATTGGAATCAATAAAAAATGCCTGAAGCGTGCCTCGCGCCCAGCGTAGCCTTTGATTTAGATGAGCCTCTATATTTTCAGCCGCCAAACCCGCACTCAATTTTTCATCTAAATAAACTAAGCGATATCCAGTTGCTGACAGCCGAATTCCGGTAAAATAATCTTCGCAGATTGAATCTGTGACCAAGCCTCCCGCTGTTTCTAAAGCACTCCGCCTAACTACAAAAGATGTTCCGCAACAAACCACGCTGTCGGCGCTGTCTTTGATAATTTCAATTTGCCTGTAAAAAATTTCTTCTTCCGGCGCTATCACATTTTCTAAACCTAAATTACGGGAGATGGGGTCGTGGTTGTAAAAGCTTTGCGGTGTTTGAACGAGGGCGATTTCGGGATTTTGAAAAAATCCAACTGTTCGAGTTAAAAAGTTTTTAGTGGGAATAAAATCTGCATCGAAAACTACAATTAGTTCTCCATTAGTTAGGGGTGTGGCATGATTAATGTTTCCAGCTTTGGCGTGAATATTATCGGGTCTGGTTATATACTCGCATCCCAGTTCTTTTGCCAGCAACTTGATTTCAGGGCGCTTGGTATCGTCGAGCAAATATATTTTTTTGTGGGGATAATCTAAAGCTTGACAGCCGATTACACTGCGCCGTAAAATAAAAGCCGGTTCGTTGTAAGTTGGGATAAAAATATCTACGGGCGGGGTGAAGTTTCCAGCTTCAACTGCAACTGCCATGCGATCGGCTTCTCGACGCCGGTCTTTCATTCTCAGCATTAAATACATTTGAATACTGGTGTTGAAAACCAGTAGCATTTCTAGGAAAAACAGCCCTAAACTAAAGATACCGTTGAGGGGATCGGTTAAATTTAGAGTAGCGAGCGATCGCCATAAAACGTAGCGAATGGTTAAAGCTAGAATTATTGCAACTACCACAGCGCGCGACCATTTCTGCGGTTGAGGCGAAATTTTAATTGCAGCTAAAGCCGCCGAAACCAGCACAAAAGTCGGCACTAACAAATACATCTTGCTCGTAGCAGGCACTTGCAGCCACACAGGCGGGTTTTGCTGCCAAATGTTGATTGTGGCAAAAATACCGCTGACTGTACCTTCACCGGCAAACCAGGCCCCGGCGATCGCACCTGCGAAAGCAACCGCACCCAACACGACTAGCGTTGCCGCCGGCACCCGCGAAATCCGCCCAAAGCGGCGTTTCAAGTCTTGAAAATCAAATCTTGAAGTTGTCATAAAATAATTTTAAAGTCCCGATCGTGCCTGCAACAGTAAGGGTTTCCTGCTGTCCACTTTTTAATTCAGTTGAAAATTCCGACACACCCCAATTACTATTTTTACATTTTTTAACATTCTGACCCTTGTATGATAATTCATCTTGCTTGCTGTTGCCAAACTGCTTAGCGAGTCCAAACCTGGCCAAATATAGCAGAAGGAAGAAGGAAGAAGGCTTTAGTTACCGAGGAGAGAAGTCAATCGATTTTAGATTTTAGATTTTAGATTAAAGAATTGAAGCATTGACCCCCCGGATAAATTGGGGGGCTTGTATCCTGGATGCTTTCGGTCAGAAGCAATATTCGGCAAGGATTTCAGCAATGTCCGTAACAGGCTTTCCGGCCTGTTCCATAATAAAAAATATTTCTTGGGGGCCGTTTCTGCGACGCCGCCCATAAAAATCTTACTAAAAATTCTGCCACATCTCAGTCATAAACGTCGGGCGCGCTTGCTATAGTTCAAAAAAAATTACACCAGTTCTCAATCTTGGTGAGGTATGCCCACGGAGGCCTATGCCCACGGAGGCCTATGCCCGCTTATCAAGCGTGCACCTCATGTTACAGAGAAAGGCTATATCTTGTCTAATTACTAGAAACGCCTTTATTGGAGTAAAGCGGAGTTGATTGACGCATATTGATAGCCATCTTGTTTGTGCAAGAATTTGACGTTGCTCAGATCTTTTGTACTTAGTCGAAAATTACCGATCTTGATCTCAACACCTTTATCTGTTGGAGTCTTGACCCGTCCAACGTAAAGTCCTGATTGGAATCGCTTGCGGTCTTCTAGAAGCTGAATGGCAACAATATCACCAGTCCTACAATGAGTAAAAGACTGTCTAGGCTTGGCACAAGGAAAACCGTATTTATCGTTTCTAGTGGACTGTCGATTCCCTTGTCCTGTTGATTTAATCAGCAAGGGCTGTAAGGCGAGCATCTCCAAGGAATCAATCTGACCCACACAAGCCGCATCTAACCAGTGAGTTTTAGGCAGGCTAAGTCGAGTGCGGTTGTACTTGGTCAGACCACCCGAACCCTCCGAGACAGGAATACCCGTTTCTTTGAGTCGGTTGAACAATGCCCATCGGGTTGAGTTGACCGCAGCCGCGTCTTTTAAGGGGCGCTTTGCTTGAGCTAGAACCGATCGCAGAACATCTGGCTTTTTGGCTAAGAAAACGCGGGTCTCCTGAGTCCCTTTTTTGAGATTGCATTTCTCGCAAGCCAGGCACAGATTGGAGAGCCGATTTGTGCCACCTTTTGCTTTGGGCTGGATGTGTTCGACTTGCAATGGTGTGTCAGTCACGTCGCAGTAAGCGCATTTCCTGTTCCATTTATTCAATAAATACTCGCGGATTTCGTACCCACATAAAATGCCTTGCTGATACTGAATGCCTGAGATTTCTGGGTTTTCAAGTTGTTGTAAATCAAATCTGACAAGCTCCTGAACGATCTCACTGATGGGTGCAAATTTGATTAATTTATTCACCCATGTCAAAGTAGTTTCTACGCGATGCTGCCAACTTGGAGGCAACCAACCTGAAGGGCGGGTGCGATTGAGAAACCGTGCTTGCCGATAGCGAGTGTGACGATAACGCCTCCCCCGACGTAGAGAACGACGGGATTCTAAAGATGCTTTGATGGCTTGACCGCGATGAGTCAACTCAGCACCAAAGATTACTTTGTCGTTTTGAACAAGAGCAATCCCTGTGGTTTTAGAACCGGGGTCTAGTTTAATTGTGACGGGTTTAGGAATATCTGCAACCTCTTTTTTGAGAATGATGCTGAACGGATATTTTCTAAAAACAGATGCTCTACCCATCGATAATAAACGTCTCGCCATAGAAGGCTTACACGGTGTAAGCGGTTTCTTTTTAGCATCAATTACAAAAACGAAATTGGGTTTCAACATTTTGGCGTTGTTTCCTAAAAGTAAAGTTTGCTTCAACCCTGTTATCTTCTCGGTACTATGCAGATTGCACTTCCTCTAACCAATCTCGGATGTTTAACAATCTACTTACAGAGCTTGGAACTAGCGAATCCCAAGGTGTGAACTTAAACGCTTAGAGATAACGATTACTCGCTTTGAGTGGTCTGGAGTAGCTGCAATACCTCGGATTACGCCGAAATACTACGGATTGGTGCTACTCTACAAATCAAATAGGATTGCTATATCAAACTATAGCAATCCCTAGGATTTAGCAATTAGATGAATTTGACATCTAACTAAAGGTAGATAAATTTTATATTAATTTAAAAAAATTACCGCGCTCGCAGCACAAAAACAAAGCCATCAAAAAACTAATCAGCAATTTCTAATTGCGAGATTGCATAGCGGGCGACAGCCAAACTAACTCTGGCTTGTTCTATTTCCGACAATTGGGCCCAAGGTCTTTTAGTTGCCATGACCAATTCCCCCCCCTCCGAATCAACATCTCGCATCGCATAAGCCAAAGGACGTGCCAACACCTGCAAATCTTCCTCAGCCCACTGAGGCAAAATATCTAAGACGCACTCTACCATTTGGTCAGCTAAAGATTGATACTTAACAGTTGCGTTTTGTACGCTTTGAGCGATGCTGGCCAGAAAATCTTGAGGCACGCGAGCAAATTTCTCGCGCAAAGACTTTTGCAGAGCAGTCGTCAGCCAAACTTGTTCTAATTGCGAGAATAAAACTTGGGACTTCAGGGCAATATCGCTGTCGCTGAATGAATCAGATAGCGCAAATTCCTGCTCTAGGGCAGTTAAATAAGATTCGGATTCAAGCTGTGCAGGATTCCAGGGGTAAGCAACATCAGTCTGAACAATTGTGGCGAGAAGTTCCATCTGGGCCTGAGTTTGAGAGTCGCGAAAATATTCAGAATCAGCAGATTGGGTAGCCATGATGTAATACCTAAGTGGGAAAAGGAAAAGACAGAGGGGGGACTGTGCCAAGAGCGGCGTTGCGAGCTATCAGTGGTAAATAACTCTTTTAAATTCAGACTGGAGACTCAACGCCCAGAACTTTGCTGTGCCACTCGCCGCTTGTCTTCATTAGCTACACCCGCACCTTAATTCGTTCCGCAATCAGTCTCACTGTACCCCGAAGTTTTAGGAACCTCAATAGTGAACTCAAAAATCTGACCTTGAGAACTGCCAAATTTTAGCTGAGTCCCGCTGCGTAGCAGCAATTCTTGGTGGTGAACTCTCTGCCATCCCTCAGAGCCCAAAACTAGAGTCCCGTAGCGAGAAAAATCGCGCAGGAAGTAGCTAGGTTCTTCGCGGCTATCTCCGATAGTGTTTCGGCAGAAAATCTCGGCGTGTTTTTGAGAAACCCACTGTTCTCGAATCACTACGTCGTTTTCTTCCCAGCGTCCGACTCGAACCATACCTGCGCGAATCGGCCAAACCTGATTGGTTGAGTCGGTGGATTTGGCATTTGGTCGATCGCGCCCCCGCAAATAAGCACAAGACGGCAACCGTCCCAGCCAAGTAGAAGAATTTAAAGGCAATTCAGTTTTGAGGTCATCTACCGGCTCAGTTAGCTGACCGTCAAACTCAGGGTGCATATACAGCACAGGCAGCGTCCAAGCCGGTTGATTGAACTTGTAGAGCGTCAGTAACTGCTGTCTGGCGACGGCGACTGCCCGATCGATCGACATCCGTCCGGCCAAAGCTTGGGCAAAACTTTGGATAAAACTCAGGGCCTCGCGATCGGCGATCGAGTCCCGCATCCCCAACACCGCAGGCACCCCGTGATGGATCAGTACCTCAGCCAAACTGCTGCGGGCGATCGCCTGTTGCTGGCCGTTAGTTGAGTGCAGCCTCTCCACCGCCGGCTGAGCTCCCCAGCAGGCATTAAACACCGCCAGCGTCACGCGGCACCGAACTAATACCTGAGCTAGTTCAGTGCCATTAATCACCGTTTCCGGCCCCAAAAACAGCAAACCGCCGTCGGGGCCCGGTATCCCGTGGCCGGCGTAGAACAGAATGTTGTAACCTTGCGTTTCCAGCCGAGAAATGAGTTCCGCCGGAGTAGGTTCGATCAGAGTATCGACGCGAGTCGGAACGCTGATGTCAGAATATTTGCCGCTGTCGTCGGTTTGAAAAGCGCTTTCCAGAACGCCAGCTAGGGCGAGTGCTTCTGCTTCCAACTGCAAATGACGGTTATTGCTGCTGGAAAATTGAGAATTAGCACCGCGGCCGGGTTCTGCTTGTCCCAAAACTAGCAAAATGTTGAGCGACTCCGCAGGATGCAGGGGTGGCAAAGGTTCAACATTGCTGGTAGTGCGACTGAAAAGCAGTTGCTGCGACAGAGAAATTGCCGGTTGACCGGCTTGAGGCTGCATAATTTCCCAAGGCAAAGCAATTAAATACGGTTCGCGCAAGTCTACGCGCACTCGCAGGGGTAGATTTTGCCCGATCGCGATCCCTTTACTTTCCTGCAGACTACCCTGAATCGGCCCTTCAAACAGCCACTGCCAAAGATTAATCCCCAAATGCTGCATCAGGCGACTGCTGTAGCTTGCGGGTGGCGGCGGATTCTGCTTCCCCCTGTCGCCCCACCCCTGTTGACCGAGGTGGAGTGGCACCAAGGGCGTCGGTGTTCGTTGTTCAGTTTCTGCCAATATATTCTGGTTGTTTTCCGCCGAGACGAAACTGCCATCAGGATTTAGGGGCAATTCGTGAATTGTCCCGGAGGGCGAAAACATTTCCTGCCAAGCTTTCCATGATTGGGAGAGGGTATCGGGCCACATACAGTCGTGGTGAACGTACCCGCTGGGATAGGGAGCTTGTAGAACCCAAGTGGCAAAATGGTTTGCCCCAGCGGTTCTCAGGCGAGCGATCGCTATACTGAGGCAAGGACTTTCAGGGCGCGCCATTCACAAAAAAGCTCGGTAAGTGGGAAGCTCAGAGACTTTAGTCCTGAGAGGAAAACGACCCGGCGATTTCAATCGCTTTGAATCCCCTTGCGGGGTAGAGGGGTATGGTTGCCCCTCTGGTGAGGTATGGTTGCCTCGATCTCCCTTGCGGGGTAATGTTAGCTTCGCCAATGTTATAGAGGCTTGTTAGGCTGGCAGCACTGCCTCAGTGACTTTAAGGCTGTTTAACTACTAGCGACAGAGCAAGGGACTAGCTTCGCATCCCAGGGTGTCGTGACCTAAATAACGTAGCCAGTTAAGGCTTAGGCTGGTCAGTACAGCTTGCTCGATCGCTCTTACAAGCTCAGTGGCTTTAGCCCTGAGTTACTGACAACTACCGACTCTGGATATAGGGTGGGATTGAGTTTCTCTATTTGTAGTTTATCGGGTTTGGGGTGCGATCGAGTGCGTGAGATTGCTTTGGCAGTTTTTACTTTTACTTAGTGCCCAAAAATTTATCTATACTCGGTAAATCTACCCAAGTCCCCGTAGCATTCGACTCCTGGGTCAAATCCATCAACAACTGCGAGTAAACCCCTTCTCTGAGGGACGGTATCAAGGATTTACCGGCATCTATTGCTTCAACCCACCTATCTACTACTCGAATAAACGGTGCAATTCTCCCGTCTGGATAAACTTTAGGAAACTCCAATCTTTGAGGAATTTTGATTTCAGCTAAAGGTTCTCCACCTTGGGAACCCCACAAGCGAAATCCGTGGACGTAATCTTGCTGGTTGTCGCTTCCCAACACCAACGTACCCTTACTCCCGTATATTTCCACCCAGTGTCCCCGCCCTTGATAAGTAACAGAACTCAAACAAACTTGACACGGAGTTCCCCCAGCTAATTCCAACATCAACGTGCACGAATCATCTGCATCAACTAATTTTAAATTTCCCGAATCATTCGGATCGGGCCGCCGCGAAATTCCTGTAATCAATTGCCCCGAAAGCCTTTGGGGCGGGCCGAACAGCCAGCTAATATAATCAAAAACGTGAGAACCTGTCGCGCCCAAAACGCCGCCGCCTCGCTCTTTTTGCGCGTACCAATTCCAAGGGCGACTCGCATCAGCGCGGCTCGACACCAGCCAATCAATCTTAATTAAACGCTTTTCTCCCACATATTCTGCTGCCAATAATTCTGCTAGCATTTGCCATGCGGGGATGAAGCGAAACTCAAAGTCCATTGTGGCAATTGCTCTCGAACCACCATTTTTAAGCTCGGTTTGAGATTCGTTGTTTGCCAATCGGTAAAGTTCCCTGGCTTCATTTGCTGTCAGGGCTGTGGGTTTTTCTAATAATAAATGCTTGCCTGCTTCCAAGACAGTTTTTGCCATTTCAAAATGCAAAAACGGCGGTGTGGAAATGCTGACGCCCGCTACTTCGGGGATCGCTACTATATCGGCGATCGAGTCGCAAGCGTAGGGGATATTGTGGGTAGAGGCGAGATCCTTTGCTTTGTCTAAATTCCGGTGGTAAACAGCCACAACCTCTGTCCGGTGATGGGCCTGGAGTCCGGGAATGTGTACTTTTTGACCGAAACCTGTACCGACTACTGCAACGCCAATTTTTGACATAATTTTATAATTGTTGACTGTTGACTGTTGACTGTTGGCTGTTGGCTGTTGGTAGTTGGTAGTTGGCAGTTGTTAGTTGTTAGTTGTGATTAGTTATTTGTTAGCTGCGACCACTAACTAATAACTAATAATTAATAACTAATGACTACTGACTAATGACTACTGACTAATGACTACTGACTAAGGGAGCATCTCAGTTTTGCTTTTACCGTGCGAGCGTCCCCGCTCGCGTATTGTACAATACGCGAGCGGGGACGCTCG
>NZ_JAUBTT010000217.1:0-3672 GCF_036705125.1 Microcoleus sp. B7-D4 | reverse complement strand
TCTCAAGAACGGGCAAGATGCCCGTTCCACAAGAGATGAATTTTCTTGTGGAACAGGCATCTTGCCTGTTCCTAAACAAGTAATTGAGAATGGTGCAATATTTCCATTAAATCGGAGTAAAGATAGCGCGCGGGTGCTGTACGTGTCTGCGATCGCCCTGAAATTGGCTAAAAGTTGGCAGCAGACACCGCAGACAATCGCGGCACAGTTGGCTGAAACTCTCCAACCGCTGTGCTACCCAGATTTCGCCGTTAAAGTAGCGCCGGCGGGAATTATTGAGATGGAGTTGACTGATGCAGGTTTAGCCGTCTGGTTGCAGCGTTTAGCTCAAACGAACCTCCCCATTCCCGAATCTCGAATATTATCTTCTGTTGTATGTGCCGATCGACTGTTTCCCATTCAGTACAGCCACGCGCGCTGCTGTTCCCTGCTGCGAATGGCCCACCGCGATCGGATAATTGCGATCGCCCAGCCAGATGTCGCTACAGCGCCGCAAATTTGGTCGCTGGCGAGTCCAAATCCTATCCCTTGGATTGACGAGGGCGATCGACTGCGGTTAGTGCATCCTGCAGAACGCCGTTTAATATCGCAACTGTTAACAGTGCTAGACAATTTATCTCCTCCTTTTGAGGTAAATAACCGCGAAAAACCTGTCAATTATTTCAAATTAGCCAATAGTTTGAGCGAAGCATTTCAGATTTTTTACAGCCAGTGCCGAATTTGGGGAGAAGTTAAAATAGAACAGCCAAAGCTCGCCCAAGCTCGATTAGGTTTAATATTAGCAACTCAATCTTTGCTGCGATTTATCCTAGAAGACTTATTGAACGCTCTTGCTCCTTTAGAACTGTGATTATCTTCTCATTTTTAGCAACCTTTATTCATACTAATATGTGGGTTTATTAAAGTTACATTGACTTATTCCATCTGAAAAGCTCTCTATTTTATCGGGTTCACCCTGAAGAAACCAGTAACCTAATGTCGCATAGAAAATTTATAAAAAATTAGCTATTTATTGATTAATACGGTTCAGTTAAGCCCGATCCCCCGGCGCCTAGGGCGGGCACGGGGAGTAGGGGTAGCACCGCCCCTACGAAGGGGAGTAGGGGGTGGGACAAGAACTTACTCAAAGTCAACCCCTACTCCCCAACAATCAGGGGGATCTCCGAGGAATAAACAATTTAACTGAACCTTATTAATTAATTAATTAATTAATTATTAATAATGCAATTAATCATAATTCTGTAATTGGGGCATTCTTATTTTATCTAATTTATTTAAGTAATCTTTCTTTTTGCTTTTGAGAGCGATAACTTTTAGATCAATACGGTTCAGTTAAGCTCGATCCCCCCTACTAGCCCTCCTTAAAAAGAGGGATATCAGAACTTACTCAAAGTCCTCCTTCTTAAGGGGGATTTAGGGGCATCTCCGAGGAATAAATAGTTGTAACCCAAGCCTATAGACTTTTAGCTTGCATCTATGGCTGTGCTCCTTAAAATACTTAATCTTATGTTATACAATTAAGCTGCGTAGCAGCTTATCTATTGGCTATCCAGTATGCTCGAAAAACAAGAAGATTACAGCTTAGTAGGAACGAATCCTCTAGAACTTCAGGAAATCCAAGAGGATATAGCCTTACCAGAGACGGTACTTCTGACAAATGGGCATCTAAAACTTTCCAAACCGGAAACTCGATCGAGCCTCAGAGCACTAACTTTGGACGGTGTTTTCGCTACGCTTTTTTACAGCATCATCGGCGGCGCGTTGCTCAGTAATTTCTTGCTCGATTTGGGGGCTGGTCCAGTCGAAATTGGTATGCTCTCCTCCATTCCTCAACTGGTAAATCTGCTCCAACCGTTCGGAGCTTATATAGCAGACCGAACACAGAGCCGCCACTGGTATTCCTTCTACATTTTCGGAATGTCGCGACTGCTGTGGCTGATTCTCGTGCCAGCCCTTTGGTTGGGAGGCTCATTTCATCTGGCCCGACATCAGGTTGTGCAGTTGACATTGGCAATCATCTGGGTAAGTCAAGTCTTAGAATCTTTAGGTCGGGCTTCCTTCTTGAGCTGGTTGGCGGCGTTAGTACCTCAGCGGTTGCGCGGGCGGTATTTTGGCTTTCGCAATAGTGCTGTCAGCTTGACGAATCTCATTGGTGTGCCGTTGCTGGCTCTAGTGGTATCGAACTGGCCCGGTGGAAAGCTCCAAGGTTACAGTGCCATCTTGGTTTTAGGAATTGTGCTTGGTCTCATCAGTCTAGGTTGTCAGTTCTTTATGACCGATGTGAACCCAAAGCTTGTACAGGTTACGCATTCAGATACAGGCGAAAAATCATCCACAGGGACAATTTTTAGCTTTCTCAAGGAAGCCAATTTTTTAAAGTTTTTGCTTTACTCTGGTCTATGGAGCTTTGCCGTTAACGTCAGCGCGCCCTTCTTTAACCTTTACTTGCTAGATGACCTAAAGATAGATGTCAGCGTGGTAACGCTCTATAGCAGCTTAGGTGCTGGTGCTAACTTGCTGATGCTGGTTTTTTGGGGGAAGCTGGCTGACCGGGTTGGGAATCGCCCGATTATGCTAGTAGTGGGAGTTTTGGTGGCTCTGACCCCTCTACTGTGGCTAGAAGGTGGAACGGCTCCAATTTTCCTATGGGTGTGGTTCCCGCTGTTGCACATCATCGGCGGTGGGACGTGGGCGGCGATCGACTTGTGCAGTGGTAATCTGATGATGTCGGTGGCACCACTGTTGAATCAGTCGATATACTTTGCGATCGCGGCCGCGGTTCCTGGTGTCACTGGGGCAATGGGAATCACCGTGGGTGGCTTTCTCGCCACTTTGACCAATCTCGGTGGCTTGCCAGGGGTGTTTGCGCTCTCAGCCGTTTTACGACTGGTGGCTCTCCTGACCTTGGTTTTTGTTCGCGAGCAGCGTTCTGTGTCTTTGGGTAAGTTTTGGCTGCTCTTGTTGCCAGCTTGGTGGAGAAGAGTGGCAATTGAACCTGGAGACATCAGGTTTCAACCATTAATAGTTGAACAGTTGGACTGTCCACATGAAAGCTCATGCGATCGCTCTTCAACTCTTGATTGATTGTACGGCACAAGAGTCCGAAAATAATTCCTAAAAGAGTTTATTAACCATTTTTAAAGTGTTAAAATACTCATCAGATAATCTCAGATGTGACGGTTGTTGGGTCGCTTTTTTTCATAAATATAAAGTCTGGCTACTCGGATAAGTTTTGAATGGTATCTAATTATTTTTTGGGTGCGTTCAACATTTTTTACGATGCCGATCGAGTTTTGAGGAACGATCGCCAATTCTCCGGCTTGTCGATCGCTTCTGGAACGACGATGCTCAATTTCATCAGTTGACGATCGGCTGTTATCAGTTTTTTGAGAATACAGGGGTTCTCAGGAAAGTAAGGTACTCTTCCTGCGCGGGCCAATGCCCCATGCCCCATGCCCCATGCCCTGCGCGGGCCAATGCCCCATGCCCCATGCCCCATGCCCTGCGCGGGCCAATGCCCCATGCCCCATGCCCTGTTTGCCCAAGAACACCTCATGTTACCGAAAATTTTGGGTTTAAAGCCCCGTCCTTTTAGGACGGCTTTTTATTCTGGTTTATGTTAAGATAAAGACAGTAAATATCAAAAACAAATGAAAGCTAGATATCGCTACC
>NZ_JAUBTT010000079.1:0-40716 GCF_036705125.1 Microcoleus sp. B7-D4 | reverse complement strand
TTTTTGTAGGTTGGGTTGAGGAACGAAACCCAACGCCACGCTTGATTGTTGGGTTTCGTTCCTCAACCCAACCTACGAAGTTATTTAATCCACGATCCTAAGTGTAATTTGATAGTGGTGGAATTGGGCGATCGCGATCGTTAAATAGAACAAGCAGCACACCGCTCTCGATCGGCAAAAATAAACTTTTGTAAAGGTTCAAGAAAATCCCGGAAATTACTTTGGGACAGACGTAACCAGTGAAATCACCGATCAAACAAAGACTTTGGATAACAAGTATGAATTGATAAACTCTTTTCACACGTTGTCAGAGGCAGGCAAAAGTTTGGCGATCGGGATCTTCAGGATGCGTCCTTCCAGTTCATCTACCTTTTCCAAAGGAAAAACTAAAATGCCAAGAAGATCACTTGAAATCTTCGGCGATGGTCGCGTGTACGAAATAAAAGACGACCTAGCCGTTAAAGTCACCGAGACAAATGGGCAAGTAAAAGCATTAATTGATGCTTTAAAGTTCAGCGTGGCTAAAACATACAACATTAATCCTCCAGAAAAACAACCGCCTGATGTGGCAGAACGCAGAGGTTCAAAGCAAATCAATGGAGAAGGCTTTAAGCTTCTGACTACGTTTGAAGGATGTAAGCTAACTGCTTATGATGACGGCGGTGGAGTTTGGACAATTGGTTACGGACACACTGGCAACGATGTTTTTCCAGGACTGACGATTAGCCAAACGCAAGCAGAAGAATTGCTGAGCAAAGATTTAGAAAAATTTGAATCCTTTGTTGAGGATGCCGTTGAAGTTCAGCTCAATGACAATCAGTTTTCTGCACTGGTTTGTTTCTGCTTCAACGTGGGGCCAGGAGGTTTTGGAGATTCAACTCTTCTGAGGCTTTTGAACGAGGGAAATTATCAAGGAGCTGCTAATCAGTTTCCTCGCTGGAATAAGGTAAATGGTGAACCCTGGCTAGGGCTGACACGCCGACGATTGGCTGAACGAGCACTGTTTTTGGGAAAACCCTGGCAGTCATTCTTAACCTATGAAGGAACAGGCGAAGAAGTAACAGGTGAAACAATCTCAGAAGCACCTCGCACTTTGAAACTCACCGAACCCATGATGCAAGGTGAGGATGTTCGTCAAGTGCAAGAAGCTTTGAAAACAGCAGGAATTAATCTCGAACCTGATGGATTCTTTGGTAATGATACTGACAAGGCAGTGCGACAGTTTCAGCAGCAGAAAGGGCTAACGGCGGATGGTGTGGTAGGTGCCCAAACACGAAAAGAATTGGGACTATAACATCGATTGTGTAACCAAATTCAAACCGATAGGAGAAAACCATGACTGACTCAAGCGATCTTCTCTTTAATCAACCTGTAATTGTCGAGGCTTGTGAAGAATTTGTCGAACGGGATATGTTGGGAATTAAAGGCAGTTTTCCCGGATTGCTCAAAGATGCACCCATGTCTTCGACTGCGGTGGTCAATGGCTTATCTCAGCAGTTGATATATCAACTCCAACTGATTGTGCCAGATGCCTTTGTCAGTTTTGATGACCTCAATGTAGACTTGCTGGATGCAGCCTTTCCCTATGTACAAGCCCCTGCAAAACAGGCACTCCAGAGAGCGATTCAAGATCGAGGTCAAACTATGCAGGTGAACTCTGCCTACCGCACGATCGCTCAGCAAATGCTGCTATACAACGATCGCTTCAACAACTCTAATCCTGTAGCTGCACCGGGAGCCAGCAACCACCAAACTGGGTTAGCGATCGACATTGAAGATGCAAGAGGCTGGGAAGTTTATTTGATGCGGTATGGCTGGTATCCATTACGAAACGATCCGCCTCACTTCGACTACCAAGGCGGCGGCAGGATCGATCTTCGCAGCAAATCAATACTCGCATTTCAGCAGCTTTGGAATCAGAACAATCCTAATGCAAAGATTAGCGAAGATGGCAGCTTTGGCCCTCAAACTGAGGATGCGCTTAATCGTTCTCCGGCTCCAGGGTTTCCTAAAGCGCCGTGGGATGACAAACCCAGAACGTTGCGCTTGGCGGTGCCCCGAATGGAAGGTTCGGATGTACTCAAGCTTCAGGAGGGTTTGAAAAAGGCTGGGATTGTAGTTGGGGCTGATGGTGAATTTGGGCCAGCAACAGATAAAGCCGTCAAGGAATTTCAGCAGAAGAAGGGTTTGAAGCCAGACGGAATTGTCGGACCAAAAACCCGCGAACAAATGGCTTGAACTGTTCGCGATCGAATTAACAAAATCTTGAACTGAAGGATACGTTGCTGAATGGGCAGAGTTTTCTGAAAAGCTTGAAATTGCGGCTCTAGAACTCTGCCGATACACCAACTCTCTGAGTTAAATACAGATGCTGGAGTGATGAGGTAAAAATGGCTGACCAACCCGATCAAACACTGAATTTTTACGCATTATTAATTGGCATTGACTACTACTTACCCAATCGGTTGTACAAGAATCTTAAAGGAGCCGTGCGTGACATTAATCTTGTAGCAAGCTACCTCTCCGAGACACTGAAGATTCCATCCGAAGGGATTTTCAAGCTAACTTCTCCGAATCCTGAAGTCGCTGAAACAATCGAAACCAAAGACCCGGAACCAACTTATGAAAATATTGTGGCGAAGTTTAAGGCTATTACAGAACTAGCGCAGCCGGGAGAGCAGGTTTACATTCACTATTCTGGACATGGAGGACGGACGACAACTATTTATCCAGAATTGAAGGGGAATGACCAACTCGATGAGGGAATTGTGCCAATAGATGTTGGCAACGAATCTGGGCGCTACCTGCGAGATGTGGAATTGGCGACACTGTTGAAGCGGATGACGGACAAAGGGTTGATTGTCACCCTTGTCTTGGATAGCTGCCACTCTGGAGAAGCAACTAGAGGCGACGATGTTGCAATTCGAGGCCCCGGAGAAACCGACACAGCACCGCAAGACTCTGAAAGCTTGGTTGCCCAGCGACAAGAGCTAATCGCAAACTGGCACACTCTGACTGATGGGATTCCTGCAAGTATTACCCCCGGGCAGTGGCTTCCTCAACCTAGAGATTATGTATTGCTAGCTGCCTGTCGTCCTAGCGAGTATGCCTACGAGTATGCGGTGAGCGGTAAGGAGCGACATGGGGCGCTGACGTACTGGATGATCGATACGTTAACCAGTAGCCCTTCAGGATTGACATACAAAACATTGCACGATCGCGTCAGTGCGAAAATTCAAAGCAAGTTTCCTCAGAGGCCAATGCTGGTGGGCGAGAGCGATCGCTTTGTCTTCGGAGTTGAGCGCGGATCTTTACAATATGCCGTCAACGTGCTTGAGGTAATTGAGGAAGAGGTAACAGAGGCAGACTCAGAACCGAAGAAAGTCGTCAAGCACGTTCGGCTGAATGCGGGGATGGCAAACGGTCTCAGTCCAGGTTATCGTTTCGCAATCTATGCGTTTGGCACGACAGATTTTACCCAGAAAAATAAGCAATTGGCGATCGTTGAAATTGCCAAAGTTGGTGCTTCTGATGCCTGGGCAGATGTAATTGAAGTGCTACGTCAGGACAAGATTGACCAAGGTTCTCAAGCAGTGATGCTGTCAGCCCCTGTCGATTTGGTACGGGGAGTACGCCTTTTCAAAAAAGAGGTTGGTGAGAAAGACAATGAACTGCCTCAAGCAATTGCGGACAAGCAAGATAATGCACTCTCAGCAGTTAAGGAAGCATTGGCAGGAAATGGCTGGTTGAAACTGGCGGATGCACAACAAAAGGAAGATTATCTAGTTGCGGTTAATCAACTCGGTGAGTATGAGATTTGCGTTGGCACGCCCATTGAAAACCTGCTACCTGCCCTGAAGATTGAGCATTCTGAGGCTCCGCAACAGGTAGTACAGCGTCTGGTACATTTGGCAAAATATCAGGCAATTCAGGAGTTGAGCAATCAATTTTCTGAGTTGACTAATCAGCTAGAAGTGGAATTACTCACACAACCAAACTGGCTACCAGGGATGCCTAAAAAACCGCAGCCGTTTCCCGATCCAACTAATTTAGTTGTTAAATCTGGTGAGTACGCATTCTTGCGAATTAAGAATACTTCCTCTCAAGTTTTGAATGTTGCTGTGCTGGATCTCGAATCAAACTGGGCGGTTTCCCGCATTCAACTCCAAATACCAGAGGCGATTTTTTATCCATTCAATCCCAATCAAGAAATGTTAATTCCGCTTGCGATCAATCTCCAGGATACTGTGAAATATTCCAAAGGAGCCGAAACCTTGAAAGTTTTTGCGACTGTCAGACAGAATGATTTTCGTTGGCTGGAGTTGCCCTCACTTGATGAAGAAATTGCATCAAAGGCAGGACTCCAACGCGACCCCGATCCGCTTGGGATACTTTTGACTGCGGTTGGTGCTGATGTTGATGATGAACCCCCAACTCGCGCAGCAGTTCCGATTTTCGATCCGAGTCAGGAATGGACCACGAAGGAGATCCAGCTCACGGTAATGCGATAGGTGTTTTGTGAATAGGGCTATTCATCCAATTGGAATAGATCGCTGGTGATTAGCATCAGTTCCATGCTGACTTCTTGAATAGTCCTAGACTCATCAATATCCAGAGAGCCAATTAGTAAATAACTTGTCTGTGCAATGTCCGAACAGCAACCTACTAGCCGACGTGCAGAACCAATAATCTCAGAGTTAGAGGTGTACTCAGAGTATCGCAAGTGCGATCGCTGGGCAATTATTGTTGGTATATCACGGTACCGATATCAAGGTTGGAATCTGAGATACGCTGATCGGGATGCAGAGGAGCTTTACAACCTGCTCCTCACTCCTAGTGGAGGCAACTTTAAGAAAGAATTCATCTGTAAATTAATCAATGAGGAAGCAACAACTGCCAACATTACACGAGCACTCCGTGCTTTTTTGAAAAAGCCAGCACGAGAAGACCTTGTTGTTATCTACTTCGCCTGTCATGGCACACCGGATTTTGACCGACCAGGCAATATCTACCTGCTTACTCACGATACAGCTCCTGGTGATATCGCAGGGACTGCGCTACCCATGCGTGAAATTGACTTGTCTCTGAGAGAAAATCTGCTCGCTGAGAAAGTCATTGTCTTAGCTGATACTTGCCACAGTGCAGCCATTGCTGGAGGAATTGGTCGTAGAAGTGCTGTTGATGATTCTACATTTGTAAACCGCTATCTACAGGAAGTGAGTAAGGCCAGAGGAGGAATCGCTCTACTAACCTCGGCGGAGGCAAATGAGGTTTCGTTTGAGGATGCTAGATGGGGAGGAGGGCATGGAGTTTTTACCCACTATCTGTTAGAAGGAATGCGAGGTGCTGCCGATGGTGACAAAAATGGAATTGTGACGGTTGGGGAGCTATTTGAGTATGTGCGTGACAATGTTAAACGTGCAACCGATCACAGGCAGCATCCTTTGATTGGTGCAAATGTATATGACCGTAGTATGCCTGTTTCAATGGTACCTTCTACGGAACTCTCTAATATTTTAAGAAATGAGCAACAGCCATACACAGAATTTCACCTAAAGGACGAGGCAAAAGAACGTCAACCTAAAAATGTGAAATTGCCCAAGTGGCAATTAATCGGAGTGGGTCTTGTTTGTGTAGTCATTGTTATTACAATCGTTTATCCTATTTTAACTAATGTTGATCGACCTCCACAAGTTATACCAACACAAACTTATGTAGAGCCTCAAATCCTGAAAGATTATGAAATTCGTATTTATTTTATAAAAGATAGACCGGATGTAGAAACAAGAGCCAATAAGATTAAAGAATTATTTAGCAAAAATTTTGGGGATAAAAATATATTTTTACTTCCTCAAGAACAAGATTTTTTCGACAAATATACATTCCCGAATCCGGACATCAATACACCAGTCAATGAAATTCGTTACACTTCAAAAAATGAAGAGGCAGCTAAGTATTTAGAGAAAATTCTCCAAAACAAATTGCCTTCAGAGCAATTTGATCTTTTGCCCATTGGTTCTGCTTCAGGGAAATATGTATCTATTTTTATTAGACCTTAACCCGAAAGATTTGTTTGCCAATTTCTGTATTTCCTACTTATCTGAAATAAGACTCAATTATTGAAGGCTTTGTCCAGTCATAAGAGATAAATTACTATGTCAAACTTTGAACACAGTTATGCCCTAATTATTGGTATTAATGACTACAAAAACGGCATCTCTGCACTCAAAACAGCCGTCAGCGATGCGACAGAAATTGCCCGCATCCTCGAAACCGAGCATGATTACACCGTCACTCTGCTTCTGAATCAAGCAGCTACCCTCAGCCAACTTCGGCAGGTATTAGAGATAGAATTGCCGCAACAAATTCAAAAGGGCGATCGCTTTCTCTTCTACTTCGCTGGACATGGGATTGCCCTCAACGGTGAGGATGGCCCTGAAGGCTATCTGATTCCTCAAAACGCTAAGTTGGGCAATGTTAGCACTTACCTGCCGATGTCAGAGGTGAATAAAGCCTTGCTTCAGCTTCCCTGCAGTCACTTTTTAGGCATTCTCGACTGTTGTTTTGCGGGTGCTTTTCGCTGGTCAAGCCTACGCAAAGCGATTCCTGTTGAACTGGTTACGATCCACAAAGAACGCTACGATCGCTTCATTCAAGACCCCGCATGGCAAGTCCTTACTTCGGCTGCCTACGATCAATCTGCATGGGATGCCTTTGACTTGAAAGACGATCGCGGACAAATTGGAAGCCATTCACCGTTTGCCGGTGCTTTGATAGAAGCACTTGAGGGTAAAGCCGATGCCTTTCCGCCAGCAGAACCCGGTAAGCCTGCGGGGGATGGTGTAATTACGGCAACCGATCTCTATGTGTATTTGCGCGATCGAGTGGAAATTGCGACTGAAGCACGTGCCATCCGCCAGACGCCAGGGATTCATTGCCTCAACAAACACGACAAAGGCGAGTATATTTTTCTGACACCAGGACACGCCCTGAATCTACCGCCCGCACCACCATTGGATGTTTCCAAAAATCCCTATCGTGGCTTGTTACCCTTTGAAGAGGAACACAACAAACTGTTTTTCGGTAGAAACGAACTAATAGAAAAGTTACAAAATATTGTCCAAACTAATCCTCTAACAGTGGTTTTGGGTGCTTCGGGTTGTGGTAAATCCAGTTTGGTAAAAGCCGGATTAATCCCCAAATTGAAACAGCAAAAAAGCGACAAATGGTGTATTTTATCACCAATACGCCCCGGAGCAACACCTTTTCAAGCCTTGAATAATGCGCTGATTGATGCCCAATTACCCAAAATTGAATTACAAAATCAACAAAAAACTCTGAGTCAAAGTATTGCGGTTTGGGCTAAAAATCATCCCGATTCCCATTTATTAATCTTTATAGATAAAAGCGAAGAAATAATTACACTCTGTCAAGATGAGGATGAGCGCCCGGAATTTTTCCAACAAATACTTACAGCAATTGATGCCCATCGGGATAAATTACGAGTAGTGTTAAGCCTACGTTCTGACTTTGAAACCCAAGTCAGAGATGCTGGCTTAAAGTTTTTCCCCACAGTCCTTAAAAAAGAAGTGGGAAACACTGACACCGAGCTTAAAGAGCGTTGGCTCAACGGACGATTTATTGTACCAGCGATGACACGAGCCGAACTACGGGAAGCGATTGAGAAACCCGCTGAAGCACGGGTAATGTATTTTCAACCCCACGATTTAGTAGAACAATTAATTAATGAAGTGGCAGATATGCCGGGAGCATTGCCACTGCTTTCTTTCGCGTTGAGGGAACTTTATCTGAAGTATTTAAAGCGACAACGGGATGCACAAAATCGAGGAATAACAATTGACCGGGCGCTGACTCAAGAAGATTATCAAGCTTTGGGAGGAGTCATCCGATCGCTGACTCAAAGAGCTGATGAGGAATATCAGGCGCTAGTTCAAGAAAATCCAGCTTATAGCCAAGTTATCCGTCATGTAATGCTGCGGATGGTAGCCCTGGCTGGGGGTGAATTAGCGCGCAGACAAGTCCCGTTATCGGAATTGGAATATCCGCCAGATAAAAATAGTTTAGTTAAGAAAGTAATTGAGCGTTTTAGCACAGCCAGGTTGTTAGTGAAAGGGCAAGATGCAGAGGGAAATCCCTACGTGGAACCAGCCCATGATGCTTTGGTGCGGGCTTGGCAAAAGCTGCTGAATTGGGTAAAAGAGGAGAAAGATTTAGCACTGCAAAGGCGTTTAACTCCATCCGCTTTAGAGTGGAAATATCGGCAACAGGCAAAGTTTCTTTGGAATGCTAATCCCTATTTGGATGTATTGAATAAGGAGGTACTCAACTCCCCTGATAATAATTGGTTAAACCAGGTAGAAACTGAGTTTGTGCAGTACAGTTTGCAAAAAAGGCGAAACAGTCAGCGTAGTTTGGTTGCCACTGTGACTGGAGTCATTCTTTCTCTAAGTGGATTTGCCATTTTTGCTGGATATCAGTGGAGACAAGCAGAAATAGGACTAATTGAGGCTTTAATGCAATCTTCAAAAGCTAATTTCACGGCGAATAAAAATTCTTTTGATGCCCTGATTTATGCACTGACAGCTAATAAGCGTTTGCAACAATTACCTTGGGGCAGCACAGACCAAAAACTCCAGACCGATCTTCTCACAACTTTGGCGCAATCTGTGAGCTGGGTAAGGGAGGAAAACCGCTTGCAAGGGCATCAAAATACTGTTCAGAATGTTAGTTTTAGCCCGGATGGTCAAATGTTTGCTACAGCTAGCCACGATCGCACAGTTAAGTTGTGGCGACGGGATGGAAGTCCAGTCAAAACTTTGTCAGGACATACAGAGGCGGTTATGAGCGTCCGTTTTAGTCCTGATGCGAAGATGATTGCTTCCGGCAGTCTAGATGGAACAGTCAGACTTTGGGACAGCAACGGCAAGCTGATACGGGTTATTCCTGCTCATAAAAATTCTTCGGTGATCGGTATCAGTTTTAGTCCAGATGGAAAAACAATCGCTACTGCCAGTAGTGATACAACTGTAAAACTCTGGCGGCTGGACGGTAAATTGATTAATACCCTTAAAGGACATCAAGGCTTGGTAAGGCAAGTGGATTTTAGTCCTCAAGGCGATCGGATTATCACAGTCAGTGATGATAAAACCGTAAAACTGTGGAGTCGGGATGGCAAGACTCTAATCAAGACTCTCACCAACCACTCTAAGCCTGTTATAAGTGTAGATTTCAGTAGTGACGGTCAGATTTTTACCACTGGTAGCCTAGATGGAACAGTCAAAATATGGAGTCGAGAGGGGCAACTTTTAAAGACTCTTCTACATCCTGGGGAGGAGGTATGGAGCGTGAGTGTCAGTCGAGATGGACAAACCATTGCTTCTGGCACTAAAGATGGAACCGTAAGACTGTGGGCACAAGATGGCAGATTACTGGATACTTGGGTAGGTCATAACGGGCCCATTTCTTGTGTTACTTTTAGTCCAGATGGACAGACGCTGGCAACTGTAGGTCACGATAACCTCACGAAGCTTTGGCAGCTCGATCGAAAGTCGTTAACTGTTTTGTTTGGACATCAGCAAGAGGTGAATTCGGTTCAATTTAGCCCAGATGGTAAACGGATTGCCAGTGCAGACTCTGATGGAAGAGTGAAGATATGGAATCGAGAAGCTAAGCTACTTTTGAATCTGAAAGCAGACAACAGCAAGGTGAATGCCGTTAGCTTTAGTCCTGATGGAAACACGATTGCTAGTGGCAGCGACGACGGCACAATCAAGATTTGGGGTCTAGATGGGCAACTCCAGAGAACACTGAAAGGGCATCAAGATATGGTCAGATCTGTTAACTTCAGTCGTGACGGACAGACACTTGCCTCTGCGAGTGCTGATGGAACCGCAAAACTTTGGAGTTTGCAAGGTAAAGAACTGAGCACCCTAAGAGGACACAAGAAGAGAGTGTTGAGTGTGGCTTTTAGCCCTGATGGACAAACAATTGCCACTGCTGGTGATGACACAACCCTAAAATTGTGGAGTTCTAGGGGGCAAAAACTCAGAACACTGACAGGACATACAAGTATAATTCGGTCTGTTAGTTTTAGTCCTGATGGCACCAGGATCGTTACTGCTAGTGATGACCAGACAATCAAACTTTGGCACCGAGATGGAAGGTTAATCACCACACTGAGCGGAGACACTGGTAAGGTGACTAACGTTAGCTTTAGTCCTGATGGAAAAACGATCGCCTCTGCGAGTATGGATGGGACAATAAAGCTTTGGCAACCGGATGGAACGTTAATCACCTCCCTGAGTGGACATACTGCGGGGGTGTATGCGGTGAATTTCAGTCCCGATAGCAAATGGTTAGCCTCTGCCGGGGCAGATCGAGTTGTTTTGCTATGGAAGGTGTCAGATATGAGTTTTCAGGGGTTGTTAAAGAAAGGATGCAACCATATCCACAATTACTTGCAAACTCCACCAAAAAAATTAAAAGAATTATGTAATTGATCTCAGTTTTGCAAGTTAACTATTAAGTTAACTCCCGTTTATGTATGTAAAAATACCGTACTTTTGCTGGGTTTGTAGGTACGCAAAACCGGGTTTCTTGAAAAAAACAAGTTTGTGGGCAAGAAACCTGAAGAAACCCGGTTTCTGGGCGGTACTTCATAAAAGAACAATTTGCTGTATGTGTTGGATTCTCCCCACTATTTATTTTAGTTTCCGCCTCCTTGGTTGCGGTTTTCACCTTCTTTAGGCTCTCTTTTCTGGGGGGGGGCATCCGCCTCCTCTAGGCTGACATGGGAGATCTCCGCTAGCTGGTTTTACTCCGCCTCCTCCAGGCTGACCTAGGAGATCTGCGCCACCTCCTTGTTGCAGTCCCTCCATTAAACGGAACTTCTTGTTTGTGGTTCCGCCTCCTCCAGGCTGACCGAGCTCAAGTTCATCTCCTCCGATTGCAGACTTCGGTAGATTTTTCTCCCAAGTCTCGCAAATTCCAGTAGCAATGTACTTGGAAACTTTTTTGATAATTAGAGTAGCCAGGAGAGTAGCAACAGCAGGAGCTAACCCAACTCCACTGACTAAAACAGGAGCCAGCATCCCAGCCGCTTTAGTATAGTTCTGATTGATTGTTTCATCTAAAATCTTCTGAGTCTCTGCATCGTCCCCGAGGGGTTTGCACATAAGTTGGTAAACTAAGGGGTTGACGCGATCGAACAACTGCTTACCTGCTTCTAGAAATCTTGGATCGATCGCTGCTCTAGCCGCAACGTTCACATCAATAGATTCCAAGGAAGCTGGGTCTACCCCTATTGCTCCACGTCCAGCAACATCATCCCCTATGGCTTGTACGCGAGAGCCTAGCTGAGCTTCCAATACATCATCATCCAGCTCCCACAAACTTGCCACAATGGCTTCAACTTCTGTCATTGCTAGTTATCTCCAGGCTTTAGTTAACAAGAGAGTTACTGATTATTCTGGGGATATAAAAATATCTTCCGAAACCAATCAAGCTAGTTTAACCAAAATATAGTGATATTTCAAAAATCTCAACTATTCTTATCATTTTTTGATTGAGCGACTATCTCTCTGGAGATGAGCCGTGTTCGCGACTAATATCATTCCGGGTGGGCCGGAATGATATTACCCAACAAAAGAAGCCGGGGGTAGCGCGCGAGATCGTTTTACTTTTAATTAGAACGACCTACTTAATTACTAACCTCAGCCATTTCAATCACGCGACCGTCGTAATCCTTGACCAAAAAATTCAGCGGCTTTTCCCGGCGAATTTTATAACTAATGCCGCGAGTTTGTACCCTCATCAATAGCTGATCCAAACATTCGCGATCGAAACAAACGTGACGCGGACGATTTTTTTCCCCTGCACCGGCGCCGCTAATAATGTGCAGTTGCGTATTTTTCATCAACTGATACCACAAACCATCGGGACTCCCCATTGTTTGAGATGTCGTTGCCCTCCCGACATTCGGCGACAAATACAGCGGATCAATACCAGTTGTTCCCAAAGTTTGCTCGTAATTGTAGTAGTAGTGCAGCGGCACTTCTGCTACGGGCAGGTTTAGCATACCTTCATAGAACTCCCTCGCTTGTCCGAGATCCGATACCATCACGGTGTGTACCTTCGGAGCACTGGTGAGAAACATCCACATCGCCCCCGCATAGGCGGCCAGCAGCATCACCATAATCCCTTGAGTCGAAAACAAGCTGTCCAGGGACGGCAAAAAAGAGCTCAAGTACAAAGGCCGAAGTCCAAAAGCAATAAAACTAACTGCTAGAGTCATGAATTATAAGAAAGGGTAAACAACGAAATTTATCAAGATTGCAGTCGCGATCGCCCGCGAGACTTAAACTATTAGCTTAGCCATCTATAGCAATCCTAAATGATTCGTGTAATTCTTGTAGGGGCAAACCCCCCGTGGTTGCCCCGCTTGACTGGGGTAGGCACGGGGGCACTACCCCTACATATTTTTACAAATGATTTAGGATTGCTATATGTTAGCAAAAACTAGCGGTTAAGCCCTACCCGATGAAAGTCTTTGTCTACGGCACACTCAAACCGGGGGAGTGCAACTACCTCCGCTACTGCGAAGGAAAAGTTGTGGATGCTTGCCCCGCGATCGCCCGCGGTCAACTTTTTGCGCTGCCGATCGGCTATCCTGCGATGATGGCCGGAGATGGCACAGTCTGCGGTTTTCTCCTCTGTTTCGCAAACTCGGCTATTTTGGACGATTTAGACCGATTGGAAGACTATCATCCGCTGCGGGAACCGACACAAAACGAATATCAGCGACAGGAAATCGAAATCTTCGATCGACACCTCAAACCTTTAGGCACGGCTTGGGCTTACTTCATGTTACCCGATCGCGTTCGTTCCCTAGGAGGCATCTGGCTGCCCGACGGCAGGTGGGAAAATAGGTTTTTCACCAAATAAGGTGGTTAATGCCGATGAGCTTAGTTAATAGCTATTGCCGTGCGATTCGGCGGCTCGAACCTGTAACCGTAACCCCGAATTGTTTTAATAAACTGCGACGCATTAGCATCAACTTGAATCATTTTCTTGCGAATCTGGCCGATATGCACGCTAACAACTTGCTTTTCTCCTGTGTCGTGGCAGTTCCACCCCCAGATTTTTTCGATTAGCTGTTGGCGACTCCAAGATTGATTGGAATGACTAGCCAAAAAATACAAAATATTAAATTCCAAGGCTGTTAAGTTGATAATGCGATCGTTGAGTGTTGCTTCCCGACGCGCTGAATCGATCGCGAATCGATCGAATACAATACGTGATGAAGTGACAGGCCTCATACCAATTTTTTATGAGGCCCCGTAGAATGCGATCCCCCCTAGCCAAGAGGGCGGGCACTCTTGGCACCGCCCCTACTAAGGGGGGGACAAGATTCCGATCTTTCGTCCCCCTTCTTAAGGGGGATTTAGGGGGATCGAGATATGTGCAACTTCACATTCAATTGGTATCATCCGTCTCAACACAACTTCTATACGAATTGCCAACTCTGCCAAACCAAAGGGTTTGCAGATATAGTCATCAGCACCTGCAGACAGGACTTTAAGTTTATCAGCTTCGTCGGTGCGGCTGCTTAGCATAATCACAAAAACATTAGTACGGCGATGCATTTCCTGGCAGAGGTGATAGCCTGTAGTATCCGGCAAATTCCAATCAAGAACTACTAGCAGTGGCTTTAATTTCTCAAACAATTCTAAAGCAGTCTCGCCATCTGCTGCCGAATCTACTTGATATTTCTGATTTAAAAAACGATGAACAAGATTGCGGATTGATGAGTCACTCGATTTTAGATTTTAGATTTTAGATTTTAGATTTTAGAATTGAAGCATTGACCCCACGGATAAATTCGGGGGCAAGTTTCATCGAATACAGGTTTTTTATTTCTGGACTGATGAATCACGTGGCGGGTATCCTGGATGCTTTCGGTCATCATCCACAACGAGAATCTTGGGAGTAGTATCAGTAGTCATAACAAAAAAGTTTCTTCCTAGCGTCAATTTAAAGCTGGCAATTACAGCACAGCTTTAGTGGAGCGTAAATCCCAGATCGTTCCAACTAATACAGACTTTTTTGGGGCAATTCTTCTCTCAACTTCGCTTGAATGTCAAAAGGCTCTCCCCAATCCCAAATTTTTACTTCTAGGTGTTCGTTAAATACCATTATTTCCAGCTCTATCGGAGTTTCTAATGGCAGATTTTTGTGAGCGTGGCGAACAGCATTCGTAAACCCTTCAATCACAGCAAGTTTACACTGATGCAAAACGACTAGGGGAATTGGTAGAGGATCTAGCTGTTCAACCCACGATAAAACTTGAGCAACAGCCTTGATATCAGTATTTATTTGAAGGCGGATTTTTTGAACTAGCTGGTTATAACTTGGCTCGGATTGGGGAAATCGTTGCTTTTGAAACCCGAAATTAAAGCTGGTTAAAACATCGATAGCCCGCTTAAAAAAACCATCTTGAATGCTGCTTTGGGATGGTACTAGACCAGGCTGCTGATAATATTTTACAATGAACAGACAGTTCCGACCGTCAGAAGTGCGGGTATAACTTAGCTCATCGGCAATTTTGCCAATAATTTTTATACCTATCCCACCTGACGGAATTTCATCTATGTTATCTATCATGGTGCTATCCTTTGTCATCATTTAATGTGTACTTTTTTACCTAAAAAAGACAGTGGCATTCTGAACGATTAAGTTTGCATGATTTATGCCTGACTTTTCCCGTATGCCGTGCAGTTGTTGTCCCGATCATTTTCTCTTTTTTGATCGGGTCTTGACAAACTCAGTTTGCGATCGCTAAACTGATCGAAAACTGACGTTGACAATTAGATAAGTAAATTATACAATGACCACCCTCAAAGCCTCTGAGGAGGGATTAGTAAAAATTAAGCAAGCTAGAAGAGAAAGGGGCTCGACTATAGAAGACCCGATATGGCTAGTAGAAGCTAGTCAAAAATTAGAGCCCGATCGAACTTGGACAGAGGCCGGGCCCTATGCCGATGGCCTCTCGCTGCCAACTTGGAGGCGTTTTTTAGGAGGAAGAGACCCAATTAAAGCTAATGCTTTCAAGGCTTTTTGCACGGTTTTGCAGTTGAATTGGGAAGAAATTGTCGATCGTCCTCCTTTAGCCCCCCCTTACCAAGAGGGGGTTGGGGCAGGGCTGTTTAATTCTCACCAAAAACATGAATTTTGTAGGGGTAGTGCTACCCCTACTCCCCGTGCCTACCCCCGACCTAGAGGATTCGATCGGCAGATCCGACCAAGAGGGCCGGCACGGGGGCACGGCCCCTACGGATAATGAAACTGCCCTGGGGGTTGGGGGGGTTAGAGATTTTTGCCAACAGCATATTGATTCGGTAGTGCAAGAGATACGGCAAAAATGCCACAGCAAAATCCAACAGCTTTACAGCAAAATGCAACTGTTGGATATTGCACAGCCCGTTGATGTCAGCAACCTCTACGTTGAACTCAACATTTTGGAGGAAATTACCAGTTGGCAGCCGGGAGAAATTAGCGATTTACTCAGAGAGTTCAACCCAGATGCGGATAACTTTAACCGCTTGGGATTAGGTAAAATATGCCAGAAACGAGTACCAGGATTGGATGCGGTGAAATCTCACTCTAAACTGATGGTACTCGGCAAACCGGGTTCCGGTAAAACTACTTTTTTGAAACACATTGCCATTCAGTGCGATCGCTCTGAATTTGAAGCAAACAAAATACCGATTTTTATCTCTCTGAAAACCTTTGCTGAAATCGCTAATCTTGACTTATTAGAATATATCAGCGACGAATTTGCCAGTTGCGGAGTTGAGGCGCGATCGCAAACTGAATCTGTACTCAGTCAAGGCAGAGGGCTGATTTTGCTGGACGGCTTAGATGAAGTGCCAGAATCAGATAGCGATGCAGTCGTCAGACAGATTCGTCAGTTTGTCCAAAAGTATTACAACAATCAGTTTATTATTACCTGTCGAATTGCCGCTGCTAAGTACAGATTTCACGACGAAGCCTTTACCTGTGTTGAGGTAGCAGATTTTAATAACAAGCAAATCGCTGCCTTTGCTCGCAATTGGTTTGTGGCATTTTCCCAGAATATGGAGGCAGGGAAAGCTTTAGCGTCTCAATTTGTATATCAGCTAAAAATGAATAAAAATCAGCAAATCCGAGAACTGGCAGTAACGCCTATCTTGTTGAATCTGACTTGTTTAGTATTCCAAGCCAAAGCACATTTTCCATCCAACAGAGCCAAGTTGTATGAGGAAGGATTGGAAATTATGCTCAGAAAATGGGATGAAACTAGAGGCATTCAACGGGATGAAGTTTATCGAGATTTGAATTTGTGCCGCAAGAAACATTTACTTGCTTTTGTGGCAGCTATTACTTTTGAGCGGGGCGATTACTTTTTTGAAAAAAATCAAATCCAACAAGTGATTGCCAACTATCTGGCTAACTTACCCGATGCCACAACTGACCGCGTTCAGTTGGAGAGCCATAGTGAGGTTGTGCTGAAGGCCATCGAGGCACAACATGGCTTATTAGTGGAGAGGGCAAGAGGGATTTATTCGTTTTCTCATCTAACATTCCAAGAGTATTTTACTGCTACAGAAATAGTTAACAATTCCACTCCACAAGCTTTGGAGAAACTGGTCAGCCACCTGACCGAGAAGCGTTGGCGAGAAGTCTTGTTTTTAGCAGTTGGGATGTTGCCAAAAACTGATGACTTGTTACTATCAATGAAACAGCAAGTTGATGGGATGGTTGCTGAGGATGAGCAGTTGCAGCAGTTCCTAATGTGGGTAAGAAATAAATCTTTTTCCATTAAGGCTCCCTATAAACCATCAGCTATCCGCGCTTTTTATCTGGGTCGAGAGGTAGAGCGCGTTAGTAACCCTCGTTCGGACTTGAATTTTGACCTAAGTTTGATCCGTATTCTTGGTTATGCCATTGACCATACCTTTAAACCACCCCTTGAACTTTTTTTCTTGGACTTTACTTCTTATTATGACAATGAACGTGACTCTGGCTTGGCTACTGAACGCCACTCTGACTTGGCTACTGATATTGTTCTTGATGTTGCAATGTTTTATGCAATTGACCTTAATATTGCCTATACTTATGCTGCTGGTTCAGGTCGCAATCTTCTCTCTATCCTCGCCTTTTCTCTCAATTTAAATCTTGAACCAGAATTGAAGCAATCTCTGCAACAACTCAGAGACCAACTATATGCTTCAGCATATCCAAACAGAATACAGCACTGGTGGAGAAGCGAGCGGGAGTGGTGGAATGCTAAAGGTCGAGATTGGACTCAGCAATTAATAAATGTGATGATTAAGTATCGCAATATAGGTCGCAATTGGATATTCAGCGAACAGCAGAAGTCATTGCTGAGGAAGTATTATGATGCTAATAAATTGCTAGTAGATTGCCTCAATAGCGGTTGTAATCTATCTCCTGCTGTGCGGCAGGAAATTGAGGAGACATTGCTGTTGCCGATCGCAAATCTGCAAAAAATCGGTGACAAGTGCGATCGCCCCGTCTAATTCCACTCGCTACCTACTAGGATATTAAGATGCGATCGCCCCACAATTCGTCATTCAAAGCCGGGAAAGCGTCAAAGGATATATCCACCTTGAAAAACTGGGAAAAACAGCAAAAAGCCCCCTTTTTTAGGGAGCTTAGCAACTTTCGTTATTGCTCAAAACAGAAATCCTACTGCGCCTTTAGCAATTACTTTTGAGGGGTTGCTACACCAACTTTGGGAATATCCATGATCGGTGCATTCACCCCAAGCATCAAATCATTGGGATTAACCATCTCCACCAGAGGCTCGTTTAAAGCCATAATCAAACCGTCTGATTCAGCAGGAACGGGCGATCGAGCAAACTGAGGAGCAAACAATTGGCGATCGCCACCGACACCAGACACCACCGCAACCAACAAAGCTGCGATCGCACCTCCACCCACAATCCAAGTTCGTTTCGGCTTGCGTTCCACCCGCTGCAAAACCTTCGTCGCCAACTCCTCGGCAGATTGTTCCGCAGCAGGCACCGGCATTGCCTGAAAACTCTGCTGCATCATCAGCAGTCGCGAGTACAAACGCTTCGTAGTGGGGTCATTTGTCAGCCACTCCTCAACTTGCCGGCGTTCTGCTGCCGTCACTTCGCCATCGAGGTAAGCACTTAGCAATTCAAAGCGATCGCGCATCATAGTAGTTACATTGCCCTGGGCATAATTGTTGTTAACTTCAGTTTCAGCGAGTGAATCCCCCACGCCTTGCTGATTCTGATTTTTATCGGATTCAAAGTTACCACTCATAATTTCAGACTTGCTCTAATTGGGGAATCACGCACTCGGTATTAGAATGATTTACTGCTTACTTATATTTTAAAAGAGAAGTTTTGATGTCACAGCAAACTTCACCAAATCTTCTTAACCCGCCTCTGAAATTACTCTTGCTAATTACCATCGAGATATTTTTGCAATTCCAACTGCAATCTTTGGCGAGCTCTAGCAATTCTCGACTTGACAGTTCCCAGAGAAACTCCGGTCATTTCGGCTATTTCCTCATAGGCTAAACCTTCTATTTCTCTCAAAACAATTGTCGTGCGGAATACTTCCGGCAAATCTGCGATCGCCACCCGCAACTGGTCGTAAAATTCTCTCGTCGTCAAATCTTCATCAGGCCCCGGACTGTCGGCCGGAATTTCCCAATCAACCTCGCCATCTTCCAGAGTACGGGGTACGTCCAGCGACAGCGGAGTTCGCACCCGTTTGCGCTTCCGCAACTCATCGTAAAACAAATTAGTGGCGATGCGGCTCAGCCAGCCCCGAAATTTAACAGGCTCTTGCAAGCGGTTAATATTGCGGTAGACCCGAATCCACACTTCCTGAGCCAAGTCTGCTCGGTCTTGCCAGTCAGGGGCCAAGTGATAGAGAACCCTGTCTACGTGGGACTGATACCGCTTCAACAGTTCTGAAAAGGCCGTGGTCTCAGGTCGATTTCCTTCCTGACACCGCAACACCAAGTCATAATTAGAGAGTTTTTCGGCTGGCAATTGCACTCTTTGAACGGTCGCCACAACCGCAGACCAGGACACGGAAATAAAGTCGCTCATCGGTGGAATCGGCTCATCGAACATTCCACACTTTTTGACGTTAGGAGATCGTAACAAGTTCCCCTCTTCAATCTCAAATCTCAAATCGATTGACTAATGCCCGACAACCTCGCACGCTCCAATACTAACCCAACTGCTAGAACCGTCAGCCCAATGTTCCTTTTTCCAAATCGGTACATTGTGTTTGAGCGTATCTATGGCGTACTGGCAAGCTGCAAACGCTGAGCCCCGGTGGGGACAGCCAACAGCCACCAATACGCTGATTTCGCCCACCTGCAAGTGTCCGACGCGGTGGTGAATAGCGACCCGATTGACATCGGCCCACTGGCGGCGGATTTCAGTAGCAATTTGCTGGAATACTCGCACGGCCATCGGTTCGTAGGCTTGATATTCTAGGGAAACTACAGCTTGACCGTCAGTTTGGTTGCGGACTGTACCGCTCATTATTACCACGGCTCCGTTCGCGGGGTCATCTGCCAAAGCGTATATTTCCTCTACAGACAGCGGCGCTAAGGTAATGGCGAAGCTGTCGGATTCATGGCGTTGAGGAATTGTGCCGAGAGAAAGTGCAGCGAAGGAGTTCATTGCGAAAGAAGTGGTGCTGGAGAACTCGATCGATCTTGACACAAATCAAGTCGCGATGGATTTGTCTTGCATTCTTGTCGGGGACACTGGGAGGCTAATCTTGAGACCCATCTTGTAGCACGGCCGAGGGCCCGACGCCATCGCCCCGAACTTCTGCACGAGTGCGATCGGCTACACTATGACTGACCCCAAGCAAATTAAGATTGGGCTTGAAGACGAGCCGGATGCTTGTTCGATATAATTAACTGCCGATCTTGCTGTAGCAGTTCAATAAATAAGCACCAAAATAAGTAGTGTCATTCGCAACTCAGTACAAGCCATTTCCTACCCCAATCGATAACTTCGTTCCCTTTTTAATGACACAGTTAAGTTTAATTCTGCCCGGAGTTCTGATCCGCGTCGGCAAAATTTTTAGCAGCCGATGTAAACTTTATTTATTTTTTTGTTCCGGAAAGCTACATCAATGACATGATATACCTGTGCATGGTTCAGGAACATTAGCCAATACTCGGCAACAGCAAGACCTTAACGCCCTTTTGTGGCTTTTATGAAACATAAGTTAATAATTTGGGCTGTTAATTGAGGTTTTGACCTGAGTCTGCACCAAGAAAGGTTAACAACAATCATGAGGAAACTATGGAAGCACTAGCATTGAGCCACTCTTTTGTTGCTTATGAATCTCCAGAGTCCGAACTCCAAGTCAAGTCGTTAGACCAACTCGGCTTGAAAATTCCTAATTCTGCATGGATAGGCGTCGCAGGTATGGCAGTAGCCCTATCTGTTCTGAGTGTCGGTGGCGAAGCCCAGGCGGCAAGTTGCTACCGCAAACACTGTGGCCATCGCGCTCATCACAGCCATCACAGCTACGCCAAAGTTGTCACGAATGGCGGCCGACTGAATATCCGCCACCGCCCCAGTAGCTGTTCTGGTGTAATCGGCAAGTTATATTATGGAGACCACGTAAAATTGACCGGTCGTTACAAAAACGGCTGGGCCCAACTCAAAGGTGGTGGCTGGGTTTCTGCGTCCTGGCTTTCCTAACTCTTAACTAGAGCAATTTACATTTCTAGAAAGAGTTTTAATCGTTACCCGGCCCTACTGGGTAACGATTATTTTAAATATGCGATCGATCCTGAAAATCATTGAAGATCCGAAATTCATGACTAACAACTAACAGCCTAAACTTTACCCCCGCCGATTAGATAAAGTAATGCCATCCGCACCGCCACGCCGCTGGTAACTTGCTGAGATATCAGGCTAAACTGGGCATCGTCCATCAAATCCGAACTAATTTCCACGCCACGGTTAACCGGGCCAGGGTGCAACACCTTCACATCCGGCTTGCAGAGTTTCAGCCGATCGCGCGTAATCCCGTACAAAGAATGGTACTCTCGTAAACTCGGCAGCAAATGGTCGCTCATCCGTTCCTTTTGCAGCCGCAAAGTCATCACAAAATCAGCATCTGCCAAAGCAGGTTCCAGATGCCAGTGCAAAAATAACTTGCCTTCCCTACCATCGCCACACTCAGCAAACAACAGCGGTAGCAAAGTCGGCGGCCCGGCCAAATGAACCTCTGCCCCAGAAGCCGTTAGACTCCAAATATTAGACCTAGCCACCCGCGAATGCAAAATATCCCCCACCACAGCAATTTTTTTGCCCGCTAAAAGTTCCAGCCGCGGACGTTCGGTATCTAACAGAGCACAAATAGTAAATAAGTCTAGCAAACCTTGCGACGGGTGTTCGTGCTGACCGTCTCCAGCATTGAGAACGCTGACTCTCGAACCCAAGCGATCCATTTCCGAAGCAATCGTGCTGGGAACTCCCGCTTGTTCGTGCCGGATTACCATCAAATCCGTTCCCATCGCCAAATAAGTCTTAGCCGTATCCAGAATAGTCTCCCCCTTCGTCAGAGAAGAACTTCCCGGCGTAAAATTCAGCGTATCCGCTGACAGTCGTTTGGCCGCCAACTCAAAACTATTGCGAGTCCGGGTAGAAGGTTCAAAAAACAAATTCGCGACCACTTGACCCTGCAGGGCCGGCACTTTCTTCGTGCGGCGGCCGAGCACCTCCCGAAAACTGGCCGCAGTTTGCAGCACTGTATCGTATTCGTCCGAGGTAAAATCAGCCAGAGTGAGAATGTGTCGCCTTGTCCAAGTCATACAATTTTAGATTTGAGATTTGAGATTTTAGATTGACTCAATCAGGACGGACGATGGGTTTGGAAGTTGCTTGTACGCCCGCCCTGCTGTCGCCTTTGAATGTTCGATCGACATTTAGGGGTGGCGATCAACAGTATCCAACAATTTTTGATCGCTTTTGCGGTGAGTAGAGTTATAATCAGTTTATGTAGCTCCGACCCCACTCTCACAGCGAACCCAGCGTCGAAGGTGAAACAGGTGTGGTTTACCCGCAGGAAAGCGGAAATTACGCTGTAGCAGCCAAAGCGCAGTAGTTGCAGTTCCTCCTACGCAAACTCAGCCTTGTCAAGAACAAGCCGAACGCAGCCCTTGCATCTGCCACTATGTGGAAACAACGATGTGGAAACAATCGAGGCGGCCAACCTCCCACTGTCGATCGACAGCATATAGCGGGACATTTTAAAGATGATTAATTCTTTGAAGTCGGTCTTGACTCTTCAGTCCTGCTTATAGGGCCTTGTCAAAACGAACTGTGTTAAGATACAAGTTAAATATGTAGCTTCCCGACAAAAATCTACACGTATCTTGGCGAGACTGTTCTTGGCGAAACTGCGGTAAAAAGTGTGAGATCGGAAGTGGTAATTCACAAAATTTAAACAATTCAAGAGGTATTATGAGCCAGAAGGTTATACAGCCGATGGTTAAGTTCCAGCGTCAGGTGCATTCTCTCGTCACGTCTGACATTATCAAGCCGACAGACAGTATTTGGAAAATTGCTCTGCTTTACGGCGACGAATGGCCGTACTGGAAACAGCAATTGCTAGAGTTTGATTTTTCTATGCAAGACCCCGTGAGCGAGTTGATAGCTGTAGAAGCTTGGGACGAGGAATAACAGAGGAGACGGAGGACTGGGGTGTCGGAGAGAAATTCCGAGGCGATCGGCTAAATTTTATTTAATAAAATTCCGTTGCTAAATTCTTCCCTCTTCCCTTTTCCTTTTGCCCTCTTCCTCATAAATTCTGACTTTTGGCTTTTGAGTTTTGACTTCTGACTTTTGTTAAAGCGAAGCTGCTAAAGCTCGAGCTAATTGTTGAGCAGTTTGAAAGCGATCCCCAGGCTTAGCTGCCGTGGTTCGCAAAATGGTGTCCCGCAGCTTGGGGGCGATCGTCGGAATATTTTCGAGCTTAAACCCGTAACCTCCAGCTATTTTGCCGTAAAAGTTTTGAGGGCTTTGGGCCGTCAGCAAAAAAATTAAAGTAGGCCCAATAGCATATAAATCCGACTGAGGGAGAGGCTGTCCCCGGTCTTGTTCTGGTGCGGTGTAGCCTTCAACGCCGATGCGAGTGCCCGGAGGAGTGCCGATTTCTTTAACGGCTCCAAAATCCAGCACTGTAATGCGATTGTCCCGGTGCCGCACCAGCAAATTAGCAGGTTTAATATCCCGGTGGACGATCGGGGGTTTTTGAGAGTGAATGTAGTCCAAAACCTCACAGGTTTGGCTCATCCACTCTATTGCTTGTTGGGGAGCAACAGGCCCGCGGTTGTAGATGCGTTTTTCTAAATCCTCGCCGTGGAGCATTTCCATCACCAAGTATTTTTTGCCCCCTTCCACAAAAAAGTCAAAAAACTGAGGAATTCCCGGATGGTGGAGGGCCTTGAGAGTTTTAGCTTCACGTTCAAACAGTTCTTGAGCTTTGACTATTTGAGCCATGTCAGCATTCATTTCCTTGAGGACTACCAGAGAAGCTGCGGGGGAACTTCCGGGTTTTTGAGCTTTTGCTTTCTCTCGATCCCAGGCTAAAGTCGTTGTCCCCATACCGCCTTGGCCCAAAGTTCTCAGCACTTGGTAGTGGCGCACCGTGCGATCGACTTTAATCGGTTCGCCGCAGTGGATGCAGAATAAATTCCCCGGCGGGTTTCCCGCGTGGCTGCACCGTGGGGCGGCGAGATTGACGGTGGGGTTCGCCTTAATTTGGCCGCCGAGTTCAATAGTAATCACTTGGAAATGCAGAATTGGGCCGCCCCGCGCCAACTGGATCAGGGCACCGTCGGAGATCCAACCCTGAGACATGAGAATACCGTTAACCAAAGTGCCATTTGTCCCGGAATTGACTAAGTACCATTGGCTGGACTTCCCGCTATTAACTCTTTGTAGTTCCAGATGCTGCCGCGACACTAGAGCATTGGGGATCACAACGTGATTTTCAGGAGAGCGACCGATGCGAATAATGGATTCGCTCTCGAAACTCCACTGTTGCAGGGGGGTCTGTTTTTCTGGATCTAAAAGAGTCAGCAGCATTTTCGATTGATGTGGTTGAACTCCCTGATTTGGCAGTGAGAGTGGGCGGGAATTTACAGATTTGGGGCGTAGGGCTTGGAAAAATTAGAAATTAAAAATTACTTATGAGCTTCACAGGTTAGTTTCAGGAAAACTTTATAATATCCTGATTGTGATTAAAGATTTCATAAACAATTAAGTTATAAATACTTTTTTGGGAACAATTATCGGTAAAAATTCTGAGTGGTCGATCGCTCCTTAAAACACAGTCGATCGATTTAACACTTGAAACTACAAAAACTAGGTAAACAATCGCTAAACTTTTACGTAAATTTGCTGTAGCAGCAGGTTGTGATTTACCCCTCACATCTATAGGTAGGGCGGGCACTTCCCACCTAGACCCAAATTGCCCCGACAGCGATCGAGTATAAAGCAGATTTCGCATCAGCCCGCCTGCCGAGTCACTTCATTTTAGTTAATTTTTTTTCATTAGACTAACTATTTTTGTAAGTGAAAGCTCTTTCAACTATGATGAATCCACTTACTATCAAGCCTGTTTTTCCGGTAGATTCCCTGAACCGAGTCTCAAAATTAAAGCTACGGATAAATGGTTGGTACTCCACAGCTTTTCTGAAATCGTATGGGTCTGCAATCAGTTTTTGAGCAATCAAACTGAAGCTGTTTCAACACCGGATACCTAATAACAGAGCGAGTAGTAAAGCCTTGCCCGAAAAAGGCAGAAGCTGTTTCCTTTCCCTGCAACAATTGCCGATTTAACCCAGGGGGTCACGGGGGAAAGCACCACCTTTGAACAAGTTGGCAGCATCCAAATTCTAAAATCGAAATGCGCCTACCTGCGCCCGAATGATAATTGCCGTGATATTGTCGTGACCGTTGCGTTTGTTGCCCAGTTCAATCAATTGGGAAACTCCCTGGTCGAGATCAGCTTGGGGATTGAAAAGGGGTTCGAGAGTGTTCTGCCAGTGAGTTTCCAACAAATCATTATCTGTCAGGCCGTCCGAAGCCAAAATTAATAAGGTATCTTCGCACAAGTCTAAAAACTGTACCTCTGGCTTGAGAAAATTACTGTCTCGCGGGCCGATGGCTTGAGTTAGTTGATAGGCGTCGGGACGGGCATAAGCAGTTTCCGGGTCAACCCCGCGCTTAATTTCGCGCTGCCCTACTTCGTGGTCTGAGGTGATTTTTTCTAGGGTTTGTCCCTTTCTCAGTCGGTAGAGGCGGCTGTCGCCGACGTGGGCAACGGCGAATTGGGTGTCTTGAACTAAGACTGCGACTAGAGTTGTACCCATGCGGGCGCTGCCGGAGCGTCCGTCTTTTTGATTGATTTCAAAGATGGCTTTGTTGGCTAGCAGGACTCCCTCGCGGATGGTGTCTGCCGGAGGTAGTTGATTTTCCCAACGGGTTTGAAAGAATTCTCTGAGGGTTTCAGCCGCTAGTTGACTGGCTACTTCTCCGCTGTCGTGTCCGCCCATGCCGTCGCAGAGAATGTAAAGCCCTTTGGTTTGAAAGATGCGACCGAAGGAGCTTTCGAGTTTGTTGAGCTGAGTCCAGATGCTGAAGAAGTCTTCGTTGTGGTCGCGGGTGCGGCCGACATCGGTGAGGCCTGCGTCTTCTAAGCTGTAAATCTGGAGTGGCATCGGCTGGGTTAAGACCTCGCCAACCTCGGGGGGGGACTCGTCGAGGCTGCGGTAATGCCTGCGTGTCGGGGTTGAGCTTGGTGAAGGTGCGGGTTGGAGTTCGAGGGGAACTGTTTCTAGGCGCGATCGCAATTCTTCGATTGTGTTAATCTCGCCTCTGTACATTTGTTGCAGCAGGTCGAGCAATGCGCCAAACTGAGTGCGATGATCGGACTGGCTAAATATCACCTGCCACAATTGCCCCAAATCTACCAGTTGCAGGTTGGAGCCGGCGGGTTCGGGATAGAGGTATTGCAGTCGCAAAGAAGCCAAGGAAAAGGAAGAGTCGGGGTTGACTCGCAAATTTGTCAGTTCCAACAAGCTTTGCCGACAGCGCCAGGGTTCTAGGGCAGCCCACAGTTCTGTCATTTCGTGCAGCCAGTATAAAATTTGCTGGGTGGAAGTTTCGGGTTGACTCCAGCGTTCTACCAGCAGCGGCCATTGGGAGCAGTCTTCTAGCAGCAGCACTGCCTGTTCGTTGTCTGACCAGCTATCGTGAATGACTGGCAGGTTGTGAGAGAATTGCCACCGGAGTGCCAGATAAGGTTCAGCTATGCCTTGGCAAAGCTCTGCTAAGGCGGAATTGGTTGAATTTTCTCCGCGTTTGATTGCTGCGCTATAGGGGGATGTTCGTCTGGCGACGCTGGCAGAGTTGGCTGCTAGCATGGCTTTGAGGGGTGACATTTCCAGCGGCTGACAGTCCAATACTGTTACTTCTACTGTGTCGGAGCGTTTTCTCGGCGGCACGGTTTCTAGGAGTTGGTAGCGCTGCTGAGTGTCTAAATAAGCTCCTGCTTGCTGGGAAGGGATTAAATATTCTGAATTGGGGACGGGGAATTGTGGAGATTGGGGGGAGATGTCAGCTATGTTTGGGCTGTCGGGGTTCTCTGTTGCTTCCTGGATTTGTTGAGGCTGTGATGCGATTGTAAAATGCTGCTCAGATGGGGTTATTTCGCGCTCTGGTGCTGTAGTAGAGCTTTTTTCTGTTGTTTGAAAGGATGCTGGTGCGATCGCCCCCACGGCTACCACAGGGTCAATTTCTGTGCTGCTGAATTCGCCGTCGCTTGGCTGTGGAGAAGTTGATGCGACTGCTATTGGGGGTTCGGCTGGGGTGGTTATTTCGGTTTTAATGGCGTCTGTGATTGGTTCAGGAGAGTTTTGGCGCGATGGGATTTCTGGAACCATCTCTGGTTTTTGGGGAAATTCGGCTGGGGGTAGGGTTGACTCCTGTGGCTCGACTGCTGGAAAATTCGATCGACCGCAGATAATGGCCCGCCACACTTGACCTGTTGCGACGCCGCAATTCTGACATAATGCGGCGCTAAAAGCGACTTGGGCACCGCATTCGTGGCAAGGTTTGTAAATTAGGGAATTTCCGCATTGTTGACAAAACTTGTTTGGATTGGGATTTTCAAATTGGCAGCGGGGACACAGAAGCATAGGGGTTTTAAATTGGAGATGGGCGATCGAGTGAAAGCGGTGGGGAGTTTTGGGTTGTGGCTTGTGAGTTAGGAGTTATGAGTTTTGGGCCTGAGTCGCAACGGATAACTCCCATTGGCCTATGCCTTATTTTATCGGGATGAATTCAGAAGTAAGATATTTCTTAGAACTGAGATGTTGCATCGGTGTCAGGAATAGGCCTCTTAAGCCACATCTACAACAACTTCTCTCGCTTCAGGGCCCCAAAAGCCAGCCCCACCGGTGGTAACAGCGTGCGGGCCCGACAATAAAAGTTATCTCATGAGTGGAACGGGCCGAAGAGCCCGTTCTTAACAATGGTGCAATATGTCAGTCAGAACTCATGTGTTGCACCATTCTCAATAAGCTTTTTATGAACAGGCAAGATGCCTGTTCCACAAAGAGTTAATTTTCTTGTGGAACAGGCATCTTGCCTGTTCTTGAGAATAGTCCAATATCTCAGTTAGAAGGGATTTGCTGTAGAATCTTCTTGGAAAACGGTCTCTCGGGCGATCGACACAATGGTGGAAAGGGGTACTTCACAGAAATATTTCCGCCGGAATTGTTCTTCGGAGACTGCTGCTAGGAATTGCGCTGCAAAACGGGCGGCGATGGGGGAATTTGGCACGGAGGATTGGATGGATTGGCTATCTAATAAGGATTTGGGGATTTGATCGGGCGCGTCTTGCTGCTGTGCGGTTTCGGGTTGTCTGGTGATGTGGAAAGCTCGATCGCGATAATTGATTTTAAAACCGAGATATGTTAGGGTTTTGAACCCTAGTTGCAAGGATGTGTCGCTGATGCCGAGTTTCTGGCGGAGTTGCTGTCTGGTGACGGGTTTTTTGGTGCGGCTGAGGTATTTGGCGATGCCGATTAGCTGTTGGCAGATTTGCTGTGGGGGTACGAGTGGGGGTAATGTGTAGGCGATCGCGAGTTTTTTCTGAGTGTGCTGTGCTTGCCTAAACCAGATCCGCAGTTCGTCCCAGCTTGCGGGGCATTCTTTGAGGACGATCGAGTTTTCGCGATCGACCATTTCGGAATTGTAAACTAGATTGTCGATCGGCATTGGAGATTCTAAGTTTGTGCTGGCTGCTAACAACTCTTCCTCATTATTTCTATTGCGCCAGTCTACGATCCAATCTATTTTAGTCGGGGAATTGATTGGGTTGTCTGCCGTGCGTTCCCGCACTGCTACGAGGCGCACTTCATACCGCGATTTGTAAGTATTAAAATCTAGTTCAACGGTGACATCGCAGCGACCTTGGGGAACTTCATTTTGATTATGTCCCCACCAAAGGCCGGGAAATCCAGTATCGCTAGATTCATCCCTAATTGTAAATTCTGTTTTAAGATATTCTACTTTTTGCCCTTTCAAGTCTTTGATTTTTTGATTCCACAGATTGTCAAACCAGCAGTTTTCAATCAGCAATTTGGGTGCGGGGTTGCCCATACCGCACGGTTCGAGCAATTTTAGTTCTTGAAATAAGTCTTTGCCTAATTCGGAGACAGTAATTTTTAGGTCTGCTTGAACTGGGGCGGCTGTTAAACTATCTGTACTGTATTGTTGTCGCAGTTGCTGATTTACCGCATCGGTAAATAGGGGGATATTTTCAACAGGGAGACTCAATCCGGCGGCGAAGGGATGACCACCAAATCTGTCCAATAAATGCGCTTGGTCTTTGACTAATTGGTAAAGGTCAATTTGATTGGCGGAACGCGCCGAACCCCTAGCAATTTTGGATGGGGAAAGTGTTTTTGATTCTGAATCTAAGAAAGAGGTCAATTGGGTTTCCTGGGAATTTTCCTTAATTTCTTCGCTTCCTTCTGTGCTGAATAAAATCACGGGACGGCCGTATTCTTGGGCGATTTGTCCCGCTACTAATCCTAATACTCCTACGGGCCATTGGGGGTCGCTGAGGACGATGACGCTAGTAGTTGAGAGGTCGAGTTTGGCTAATTTGGCGGCGGCATCTTTGGCAACATCTTTTTGTAAAGATTTGCGCCGGGAGTTGGCAATTTCGGTTAAATTTGCTAGTTCTTCGCAGCGTTTTTTGTCGCGGCTGGTGAGGAGTTCTACGCAGAAGCTGGCGTCACCTTGAATGCGGCTGACGGCGTTGATTCGGGGGCCGAGCCCGAAGGATATGTCGGTTGGGCGATCGCCCGATCTTTTGCACAGTTCGAGCAATTTTGCAACTCCCGGGCGGGTGGGATTTGCGATTTGTTTTTGCAGTTGTTGGATGCCGATTTGTGCTAGGTAGCGGCTGTCTCCTGTAAGTTGGACTAAATCGGCAATTAAGCCGATCGCTACTAATTCTAATAAATCTGCGATCGGGCGCTGCGGAATATCCGGTAATGTGTCATATAATGCTTCAACTAATTTATAAGCTACTCCCACTCCTGAAAGGTTAAATAGTTGGTGGCTTGGGGGAAAGTAGCGGGGATTGATAATGGCTGTAGCTGGCGGGCGATCGTCTGGTAATGTATGATGGTCGGTGACAATTGTATCGATGTTTAAGCTGGTGGCATATTCGATTTCGGCGATGTTTGTACTGCCTGTATCGCAGGTAATAATTAAGCTAATTCCCGCTTTTGCTAAGGCATCTATTCCTGTGATATTGAGTCCGTGAGATTCGGTTAATCGGTTGGGAATGTAATAAGTTAGTTGGTCGTTTTGAGTAAAAAATTCTCCCAGTCCATCCCACAAAACAGAGGTTGAGGTAATGCCGTCGGCGTCGAAGTCTCCCCAAATTGCAACTTTTTCTGCGCTGTTTCGTGCTTGCTGGATTCTTTCTATCGCCCAGTTCATTTCTAGCCCGAATTCAAAGGGACTTGCTGGTTGGTAAAGTTGGGGGTTTAAGAAACCTGGTATTTGTTCGGGGTTGTGAATTCCTCTATACCAGAGAAGTGCGGCGGCATAGTTTCCGGGGAGTTCTGGTGCATGGTTCCTGACAGCTTGGATCAGCCAAGCTGGGGGTTGGGATAGGGGTTGAGTTGGCAAATTTTGAAGTAGTTCTGTCATAAGTTATTTCATTAATTCCTGTAGGGGCGGGTTCACCAACAATCTTTCATTCACATCCACAATATCTATAAACCCGCCCCCACCGGGGACTAATAGTTGGCATAGTAAAAGATTTGAATTAAATAGACATTTCCTCAATGATAGCAAGATTTGGCAGCCAATCTGTGGGAGTTTCTGCGGAAAGATTGGATGAGGAAGCTGTGTTGTCTGTTGTGCGGTTGCAGCGAGTTGCAAATTGACAGGAATCGCAAAGATTGGAACTAATTTCTACTTGGGGTAAGAATTCGCCGCCTTCGGTATAGCGCTGTCGCCACTCGCTTAGCTGGTGCAATAGGTGGGTTAAATCTTGTTTTGTGCGATCGTGTTCTGTTTGGTTGTAATAAAACGTGAGTTTTTGCGGCGGTTCTTCTCCTTGCAATTGTACGAACCAGTATGTCATGGAAACTTGTTCGGGGGAATAGTCGCTGGTTTCTACTAAAACATATAAATAGAGGCGAGTTTGCCAACTTTCGGCTATCCATTTTGATTTTTGAGGGCGGGGATAGGTTTTCCAGTCGAGAATTTGCGCGGCGTTTGGTTCTGCTATTAGCAAGTCATAGATAACGGTGAATAGGTAGTCTTGGAAAATTAGGGTGCGGGGGTGTTCGGCTTGGCGGAAAATGCGATCGCTATTTTCTGAATTAGCGAAAAGTTCGGGTGCGGTGTTGATAAATGCTGCCACACAGCGTCCCAGTTCGGGGTCTTGTTGGATGATGAATTCAATGGGAAGTCCGAGTTCTCGCTGCTGCATTAATAGGTGAAAGTGGCTTCCCCATGTGAGTTTTTCTTTGTGTTCTGGGGATGCGGTGGTGGCGAGTAGTTCGAGGTAGCTGTGTTGGAATTTGCGGGGGCATTCTTCGAGAATTTTGAGTTGGGTTTGGGATAGTCGGAGCATTTTTTTATGATTTTAGATTTTATATTTTTTATGATTGTAAGGGGTAGAGATTTTTTTTTAACCGCAGATGTCGGCAGATGGACGGAGATAAACGCAGATAAATTAGGGCGATCGCATTTTTGGAGGAGAGTACGCGCGTGCGTAGCTATCCCGTAGGGAATCGCCCTTTGCTTTCCCAAGTGCGATCGCTTTATACATATAAAAGCTGATTAGCGATTTCATCAGCCGTTAGCGTATTTAATAAAATGGCAACCCGTTGAGCAATCTCATAGGCGTTCTTTTGAGGGATCACAATAATCCCCGAATGTTGTTTTCCTTCTCTCATATAATCTAGATGCAGTCGCTCAAAGTCTACGCGATTATGGGTGAGCAAACATCGCTCCATAGATGCTGGGTAAGCTAATTGTTGGCTATCGGATTTACTCAGCATTCCCTGTTCGCTGGTTGTCGTCACATCGAACCCTCTAGCCAGCAGTAAAGTAGCTACAAGCCTTGAAACATCTTCATCTGTATAAATAGTTGCAAACAGTTTCACGGCTTTCTCATTGCAGCTTTAACAGCAGGATGAATCAATTCTTCAGGAATTCGATTGCGCTCAATATAAGTATTTATTTCTTCCTGGTTATCCAAATAAAAGCTCAGCGCGTCAAAAATTTGAGCTAATTTCAGGTGAGGTAAGTGCATCGGGATTTCTTCAGGAGTAATACCCAAACGCCACAATTCCACGATCGCCCGAACGGAAGTCCTGGTTCCTGCGATAATTGGTTCGCTTTGCAAAATTTCAGGGTGACGTGCGACATAACGCGAAACAGATTGTACATTCATGGCAGATTAACAGGGCAGATATATTTTTATTATATGTTATTATTTCAGCTAAAAGTGTGCAAAAAATTGAGAAGCATTAAGCGCGATCGCCCTTTTTTACAAGTGCGATCGCCCGTTCAGATCGATCCAACGCTAATTAATCTTCCCCTAACTCTAAAAACAATAATTCCAAGTCTCGATCGCCCCGCAGAACGCGAGCAATATCAATCCCGTCCGATCTCGGGTAATAAAAAATTAAATAATCCCTAACAATAAATCCGCGCAAGTTGGGGGATAACCTCTCATAGCGTTTGCCCATATTGGGAAATTCGGCGACAAGTTTACATTTTTGACGAATTGCATCAAAAAGCTCGCTGGCTGCCCTGGAACTATTGCCAGCAATGTACTCACAAATCTCATTCAAGTCTCGGACGGCTTCATCTGAAAATGTATAACTGTTCATGCCCCTGACTGTTCTCTTCGATCGATCTTTTCTTGAATTTTGGCAAACACAATTTCTCCATCTGTCACTTGTCCCTTAGCAATTTGTGCAGTTCCCACTGCTATTTTCTGGCGGAGTTCTTCGATGCGTTGTTTTCGTTCTCTTAAAAGTGCGATCGCTTCTCCAATTAGTTCTTCAGCGCTGCCATATTTTCCGCTTTGAATTTGCGATCGAATAAACTCTTCGTATTCCGGCTTTAAGACAATATTCATTGACTTGCTCCTTTAAATCACAGAAAGGTTACTGCACGATCGTGACATCTTTTGTAGATTAGCTTAGCACAAATATCAACATTCTCAGAGATTGTGGCTGCCCTAAAGTCGAGCTTGAAAAAATTATTGTGAATCGCCTGCGATCCTCTTCGAGGGCTTCGCTAACGCACTTTTCGCCAACCTCTCTACAACTTCCCAATTTGTTGAGCAAACCACATCGCCGCCGTCCCATTTCCCTCACCCAAAAGTTTCAAAGTATCCGACAGCAAAGCAATTGGCAATCCCTCAAGCGCACCGGAAATTTCGCATTCATGATATTTCCCGTTTTCCTGCAAGCGAAATGCCAAAACTCTCTCGCCCTTAATATCTACTACCCAATACTCAGGAATTCCCAAAGCAGCATAAAGCCGCTTCTTTTCATCTAAATCGCTGGCCAAAGTAGTATCGGCTATCTCCCCGACTAAATCGGGAACTCGCGACTGATTCAGATTAATTCGGCGAGGTTCCCCTTTTTGCCATTGGTGGAAATCTCCGCCGATGTATAAAACTTTATCTGGTGCACCCGCTCCCACTTTAGGTTTCTCAATTACACAACCGCTGAGAGAATCAAAAGTTTGTCCTATTTTGGTAGTAAACCACACGAAAAATATGATAGTAAACAGATCGTTAAATCTGGCGTGCTGAGGCCCTTCATTACCCATGTCTATCCAAAGATATCCTTCATAAAAAAATATTCTGGCTTCCTCCAAAGATGGATCTTCGCAGGCTGCTACATAATCTTCCCATGTCGCGGCTTGCCATTGAGGAATTTCACCCACTTGAGGCAAGATGAATTTTACAGTTGTAGAAGTCATGATTTAAAAGCAAATTGAGGATAAAATTATCCTAACTTAAGTCGCTATTTATAGCCAAAGGAAGAAGGAAGGCACTACACGGATACACGAATGAATTATCGAGTCTGAGTCATTCTTAAAAAGGAAGAAGGAAAATACAAGAAAGATCGACTTGAAGTCAGACGAAGGGGCGGGCACGGGGGCACCGCCCCTACAAATGGCGATCGCAATCCTTGTGCTTATCGAATTGCTGTGGGCGCCGCAATTGGTACTTCTAAATCTGGCTGCAAGTCAAAGACTACGACAAGCGTTGCTTGAGGCATCAGTTGGCGCAGACACAGCAAGTGCCCGTCAGCATCCGATCGACTGCGAAATCGCCCCACAATCGCCCGCTGCATACTGGGCATGAGTTTGGCGATCGCCCAAGGGTAAAGGCGTTTTTGGTACGCGATCGCCCCAGGATTCGCAGCGAATCCCTGTTGATAACCGTTTTGTGGCATGATGGTTTAGTATCCTCTATGGACTACAGGAAAGGGCGTTAGTAAGTCTCTTGCCGGAAATCGACTAACGCCTCTACTACTATGATTAAACACCAAACTCACCTCATGTGTCAATACTTGGCGCTAAATATTCACACTTGCTATATTGAAAGGTTTATTCAGCTATGGATTTGAGAGCCTTGAGAGAACGTGCAGGGCTGACAATCTTAGACGTAGCACGGGAACTAGAATGCGCGGAGTCTTCAATTCGCAACTGGGAAAAAAGCCGAACCTTGCCAAAGATGGAAGTTTGGCAAGTATTCCGAATGCGAGATTTGTATCGATGTAGCGAAGCGGAGTTGATGCTAGCTGTCAGAAAGTCAATGCCGACGGAAAAGAAAGAACAGACAAAACTGACAGAGTAAGAATCCTCTGGATTTATTAGAGAATGTAAAGTATTGTAGGGGCGGGTTTTACAGAAAATAATTGTCTAAAATCGATCATCTTTTAAACCCGCCCCCACCCAACGGCAAATCCCCATCTACCTGTAGGATCAGGTTTATGAAACTGTGGGCTTTGCAATTAGGTCGGGGCGGGTTTTTGAGATTGTGGGTCTTAGGCTGAGATTTTTCGTAAAACCCGCCCCTACATCAAATAATAACTTGGTAATTAGGTCGGGGCGGGTTTTTGAGATTGTGGGTCTTAGGCTGAGATTTTTCGTAAAACCCGCCCCGATATCAAATAATAACTTGGCAATTAGGTCGGGGCGGGTTTAAAAGATTGTGGGTCTTAGGCTGAGATTTTTCGTAAAACCCGCCCCGATATCAAATAATAACAAATCACTCTTTTGTCAAGACAAAAACACTGTCTTTATTCCCCCGTCCAATCCGCAAATCTTTATCCAAATAAGTAATATCCAGCCATCCCTGCTGTTCGCGAGTATCCAGCCCAAAATCTACAGCCGCGAACTTTTTCCCCGACTCAATCTCATCGATAAACTTCCCCGGATATTCATAGCCAATCAACCTGCTTAAACCTACTATAGACCGCTCAAACTTCACCTGCACTCGCCGTTCGGAAGTTGGCTCAAATCTCGCCGCCACACTGACAATTCCTTCCAAATAAGGCAAGCCGTAAAGTTCGCCAATGTTGTAAATTTTAGATTCTTTGACGCGGATAGATTGATAAATTTGACCTAATTTGACCAAGGGAAAACTGTCCAGATTCAGCAGTTCGCGGCTGGTGGTGTACAATAACCGCCAATCACCATTTAAAAGCTCTGCAGCTTCGACAGGGCGAGGCGTGGGGTTGTAATCTTCCAATTGGGCGATCGCACTTAAAATCGCTTGTTTGTCGCTGGGAGTCGCCAGCAAACCTCGATTCTTACCAGCAATTATCTCTAAGAGTGCAGATTTTCTAAGCATGATTTTTTAAGAAGGAAGAACACGGATTTTGACACGAATACACGGATTAATTATCGAAGGTGAGGCAAAAGTGAGACCGCTCTTTTCTTCAGTCTCAAGCGAGAGGGAGGAAATTTTGTGTAGTAGCGATATTAATCGCCGAGTCCGCAGAGTATTAAGCTGTTGTGCATTTAAATAGAATGTCAAAAAACAATATAATTCTTGTGGGGTGGGCGTCTCGCCCGCCCTGAATATGCAATTTAAATGCGTGACAGCTTAACAACTAATTACTAAGATATCAAATTTCACCAAATAAAGCAAAGTCCGATACAGGTCGGCTAATTCTTGCTCGTTTTTAACGTAGCGTCGGATAAGTTCCCCCACGCCGATCGCACCTTCCTGCTTAATTATCTCCAATATCTCCATCTGAATGCTAACAGATATTCTCCTATCCTCACCAAAACTGGTAAACCTAATTGTCTGTACCTGCTTTAAAAGTTCTGGTGTGGCGATCGCACCCAGACTCAGCATCATCTCATTGCTTAAACTTCTAGTCGCATAATGGCCCAATACCCGAAACGGATCGTCGCCTAGGGGATAAGGCGGCTTCCCAGGTTTTAAAGGTGCTGACTCCGGTGCCGCAAGGCGAATTTCTGCTAATTCCCGCCACAATTGTTCGTAAGCAGCAATTACTACTTTCCAATCATAAATTTCCCTCGCCCTTTGTCGGGCATTTTCCCCCATCCGCTTTCTCAATTCGGGGTTTTCAATTAATTGACACAACGCCAGAGTGCAAGCATCAATGTCAACTGCTGTCGCGAGAGAAGTGTGACCCATGTAAGTCGGCCAATTTAAGCTGTCGTCAAGATAATTTAGCGCTAAATCTAAACAAGATTCGGGGGGCGGGATGAGTGTGGGAATGCGGAAGCCGTCTATTTCGTGGCGTACAGATTCTTTGTATCCGTTCCAATCGGAGACTATGGCCGGCAGTCCGTTTGCCATTGCTTCAATTGGCGTCAGCCCAAAGGATTCTTGAACGTTGTCCGAAAGCGAAATGAAAATGTCGGCGGCCGACCAAATATTTATTCTAATTTCCGGCTTTCTCCCATCTAAAAAAATAGCATTCACGGAGGGACAAAAGATTTGCGCGCTATTTTTAAAGTCGGGTTCTTCTCTCGGATCTTCGATCCAACCTGCTTGAATTAAGTGGATTTTGGCTTTTGTCTGTTGTGCGGCGCCCTCTAGGGCGATGTACATCGGTACCGGATGAGCTTTTGCAGAAAAAATCAATCGACCGACAAATAACACAACTATATCTTCGGGAGAAATGCCGAGTTCTTGTCGCAGTTGGCGGCGACTATTAACTGCTTCCACACCCTGCGGAAACGCGCTGCAATCCACTCCTAGGGGAATAACCGGCAATTTGACTAAAATTTCCGGTTTACCGCCGTTGCGCTGGGCTAAATATTCAGACCACTCCCTCATAACTCCTTCTACTGCTGTTTTCACCGCTTCAGAGGTGCAGATCAGGGCGTCCCAAGGCTGCATGGGTGCGGTTATCAAATCGCCGATCGCCCCCATGATGTATTTTGTACCGATCGTGTGAGTAACGCCGCAAACGCTGTAGGCCCGCTGATCGACAAATCTGCGCGCCCAAACCATCTGCGACAGAAGCGGATCGGGTCGGTAAATTGTGCCCGGTTGAGATAGCAAATCCGGTCGTTCTGTGGGAATCCAGCGGACTTTCCGAGGTTTTTGCAGCCAAGGTTGGATGTGCGAACAAAACTCCTTAAAGGTTGTTTTGCTGTCGGCGTAACAGTAGAGAGAGTCAGCGGTTCCGTGTTGGACTAAGCTTTTGAGAAACCCTTCTCCGGCTGAATGACGCCCCAGAAGTTTTTGCCCTCCGGTGTCGTAGCCCTCTTTGTTGTATAAAACCGCTGCCGTTATATCCATTCTGAGATTTATTGCTTGAGAGTTGACTGAAGAAGCCAGACGGCATTCGAGCTCAGGCTTTGATGAAAAACCAGGAGACTGTTGTGAATCAAACCCTTGCCGTTAGCGAAGCTTGCAGAATACGATCGCCACTTGTCCCGCGATATCTTAAAGACGATCGTCTTAGATTACAATGCTTACGGCTAAAGAAGGATTGGCAAGAGCGGATTTTAGTGTTATCCTCATGCCCATGCTTGGGGGCGATCGCCTTTTCGGTCTCCCATCTTATCCCGATCCGGAACCAAACAGTGCCTGTGGTATAATGCTTTAGCCTTGCTAAATGCCCGATTTGCAAGTGCTTGATCAAAGGAGCAGTTCGTCGGCAAAACGTTACCTCTACTCGATCGCGTCTTTGTCTTTAAAAACCAATAATCATGTACAACCCATCTCTGCGTCAAATTCCTCGCCATTTACCTGCGGATGTAATTCCATTAAAACAGCAATCTTCTCTTTTAGACTGGTTGGAATCTAACAATCGCCTGTTAGCAAGGGATGTCCAAGAACCCGACTATCTGCACGAAGAAGAAATTTCGGAACTTATGGCAGTTGACGACAGTCCTTACGATGATTTAGAAGAGGAAGTAGAAGAGGATGTGAGTGTAGGCGAAGAATAACGGGTAAAAGGGTGAAGAAATCAACCGGAAACAGGGAAGAAAAACTAAGAGATTTCTCAATCTCCTGTATCGCACCCTATTCCCCATTGTCAATTGCTTATTCTCAAATAGTGTGTGGTGAGGAGTGTTATGGATAACTTTTTGGATGAGAAAATCCCTTTTAGTCTGCCTTTCAAACTTACGGGCAGGAATTTATTCCTGCTGCTGGGTTTGGGGCTAGGCACTGTAGCGATCGGTTTAGATGTAGCAGCGGATAGATTTTTGAATTTACCTGCATCGCTATTTATGCCGCTAATTGTTTGTGCTTTAGTTGCGTCGGGGTTGGGCTATGCAGTTGTACCCCTACTCCAGCAACTAAAAGCAGGACAAATAATTCGCGAAGACGGCCCCCAAGCCCATTTGAAAAAAGCGGGAACGCCGACAATGGGAGGCATCTTTTTTATACCTGCTGGGGTAGCAGTCGCTTTACTTTGGTCTAAGTTTAACTCAGATGTTGTTGCCGTATCGGCTTTAACTTTAGCTTACGGTTTCATTGGCTGGATTGATGACTGGCAAATTCTGCGACGCAAGTCGAACAAAGGTATTTCACCTCGGATGAAATTGGCTTTGCAAATAAGTTTTGCTGCTCTATTTTGTCTGTGGCTGATGTTTCATCAACCAGCAATTTCTACGAATGTTGCTTTGCCTTTCGGTTGGGTATTGCCATTAGGTTTGCTGTTCTGGCCGCTGGCGGGTTTTGTGCTAGTTGCCGAAAGCAATGCTACTAATATTACCGATGGTGTTGACGGGTTGATGGGAGGTTTGGGGGCGATCGCACTTTTGGGATTGGGCGCATCTGTAGCCTCAACTTCGCCAGAATTAATGATATTTTGCGCTTGCATCAGCGGCAGTTGTTTCGGTTTCTTAGCACACAACCGCAATCCAGCCAAGGTGTTTATGGGCGATACAGGTGCTTTAGCTTTGGGCGGTGCGTTGGGTGCGGTAGCTTTATTAACAAATAGCCTTTGGATATTATTAATTATCAGCGGGATTTTCTTTATTGAAACGCTGTCAGTAATTGCTCAAGTAGGTTATTACAAAGCTACAAAAGGCCCGGATGGCATCGGCAAGCGTCTGTTAAGAATGGCTCCACTGCACCATCATTTAGAGTTGTGCGGCTGGTTGGAAACTCAGGTTGTTGGCATCTTTTATTTAACAAACGGGGTGTTAGTGTTAATGATTTTGATGTTTACTAGCAACAGTTAACCGCGGATTTGGTAACGGATTGTGCAGGGGATGCAAGAGATATTTTCTCCTATTTCAAAGAAACAGGCAAGATGCCTGTTCCACAATAACTCAATGCAGTTGTGGAACAGGCATCTTGCCTGTTTAAGGGAAAGAAACAGGCAAGATGCCTGTTCCACAATAACTCAATGCAGTTGTGGAACGGGCATCTTGCCCGTTTAAAGCTAAAGCAACACGCTTTTGGACTGTTCCACATTTCTTAGTCTCTTAGAGAGGGACTTCGTTTCTGTAGTAAGTAGCAGTTTCAACCGCCGAACAATCTATAATATCCCTAGTTAATGCAATGGAAATAAAAAAAATCAGGGGCAATATTGGAAGAACTGTTTCATCTACAAGCCTTCTATTGCTGGCTGCTAGCTTAGTTTTTTACTGGAACCTCGTTAGGCTGGGTTATGCTGTTCCAATTCCCTACATTTTAGACGTTTTCTGCTTAAATAACTGTCCGGCTGATGATTTAAATATTTTGCATACCCAATTCCCGCCCGATAATTTATTAAACTACGACAAGCCGCTAAGACACATTTTAGGCGAACCAGATAAGTTAGATAAAAACAGAATTTCCATCCTAGTTGAAAAATCAAAATACAGGCTGACTGTATACGATAGCAAAAAGCCAGTAAAATCTTATCCTGTAGTATTTGGTGGCAATCCCGCAGGTGATAAATTAAAAGCAGGGGATTTGCGGACGCCGGAAGGTGTTTTTAGGATTAAAGATATGTATCCTCACGAAAGTTGGTCAAAGTTTCTGTGGCTGGATTATCCAACTAAACAATCTTGGCGAAAACATATAAAAGCTAAGCAAAATGGTACAATTGGCTGGGGCGATAGCGTGGGCAGCGAAATCGGGATTCACGGCGTTCCTCCTAATTCGGATAATATAATAAAATATCGATCGAACTGGACTTTGGGCTGCGTTTCGCTGGAAAATAAGGATGTTGAGGAGTTGTATGGGTTTGTGCAGAAGGGAACGGCAGTAGAAATTGTTAAATAAGGTAAACTGGTATAAAACTTGTTTTTCTGAAGCAACAGGCTTTCCGGCCTGTTCCACAAGAATTTAATGAACAGTGACGGGTTTTTACCGCAAGTTTCGGTGGTTGTGCCAGTTTACAACGGCGAGATGGATTTGCCGGAGTTGATCGAGTGCCTGCGATCGCAAACTTATCCGATCGACAGTGTAGAATATCTCTTAGTAGACAACAACAGTCGCGATCGCACTTCAACCATCATCCAAACAGCAGCCTCTAACCCCCCCTCACTCCCAGGGCTGTTTCGGGGCAACCACGGGGGGATGGGCGGGCACGGGGGCACC
>NZ_JAUBTT010000078.1:0-42511 GCF_036705125.1 Microcoleus sp. B7-D4 | reverse complement strand
CGTGCTTGGATGGCTCCGACAGACCAACCTCACGAAAACTTCATCTTCCCTGAAGAAGTTCTGCCTCGCGGTAACGCTCTGTAATCTGGGCGAAATATCAAAAATTCCAACATTTTAAAAGGGTAAGATAAAGCAGTTTAGGCTTTACCCTTAATGCTTAAAAAGCTCCTGCCTGGTGGCGGGAGCTTTTTGTTTCCAGGATTCGATCGAATTAGCGCCCTAAAAAAAGTTGATTTTGTACAAAAACAAACTCTGCCTGCAGCTAGAACAACTCGTGTCTCTATATCTGGTGAACTCTCCATCTGGCTAGAAATCGATCGGCCTTTCCCCGCAGCCTCAGTTGCCATGCACCTGATAGCCGCACAGCGCGGATTCTGAAGAACATATCCGCAAATGGCTGAAACAGCGATCGCCCGCTTGCTGTAGAGATCGATCAAAGAGCTTGCAGCAGCAGTAATTTCCGCCGATCTTGCAAAATTCTCAATTTGCCTCCCCCACTTCTAATTTCTTGTGTTATTCTGATAATTGTGACTACTGGAATGATACTCAGAACGCAAGTTCTTTCGGTAACGCTGGCAATGGCTAGCGCACAAATCATCACCTTAAATCTTGTATTTAGGTGATGTGCGTTCCAATATTAAGCCATTTAGCTAAACCTGGAGGTGATGCCCATGATAGAAAGTAGTAAACGCATGGGTCATCAGATTGGAAACTACCGGCTGTGCGCCGGGGCCGCTCACTAGCAGTCAGCCGTCGTCTCCAACGGGAAACGACTTCCACGGGGAACCAGGCTGAGCTAGGGATTCTCCCGGCAGTCAGGTTCTAATCTGAAGACCCGCTAGACCGCTCTCACCTCAAATAGTGTTAAATCTTGAGTAGGAAAACTTGAGACTAAACGCTATTGGTGAGAGCGGATAGTTTTTGGTCCGGGTTTCTACAGGTGGGCAGTTAATCTGCCATTGCTAATCCCAAAGAAAAAAATTATGGCTGAGCTACTTAACAATACTGAAATTCAAGAGCGCGCCAGTCAATTGTCAGGCTGGACGGTTGAAGGCAAACAACTGCGCTCTACCCGTGTATTTAAAGATTTTATAGAAGCGATCGCCTTTGTAAATAAGTTGGTCGCCCCCTCAGAAGCCGCAGCACATCACCCCGATATAGAAATTTCCTATAATAAAGTTACACTTAACTTGACAACTCACGATGCCGGAGGCTTAACTGAGAAAGACTTTGCGCTAGCCCAAGAGATTTCTACGCTAGATTAAAAGAGTGTCCGTTGGCGCAACAACAGGCCCCGCTCGCGGAAAGCTGGCCAATAAAAAATCGACTGGGGGTGAGAATCGGGTGCTAAAAAGTCGAGAGGCCAAACGTTCAATGTATAAAAGGCTATTCCCCATCATCCGACCATGATCGTATTTGAAAAGCCAGAGTTCAAGAACGAGTCTGCTGCGGCAGAAAAAACCCATCTGATAGAAAAGCTTTTAGATATTGGCGCGGCTCTGTCGAGCGCCCAAGATTTGGGCGACTTGTTAAACTTAATTTTATCCAAAAGTAGAGAAATCACCTACAGCGATGCTGGCAGTGTTTACTTAGTAGATCACAGCGACGAAACACCTAAGCTGCTGTTCAAGGTAGCGCAAAACGGTTCTAAACCAAGCCTGTCGTTTAAGGAGTTTGCTCTGCCACTGACAGACAAAAGCTTGGCGGGATACGTGGCAATTACAGGTCAAAGTTTGAACCTGTCTGATGCCTACGACTTACCCCCCGGCGTACCCTACCGGCTAGATACCAGTTTTGACAGGGATATTAATTACCGCACTTGCTCGGTAATGGTACTGCCGATGCAAAACCGACAGGGGGAGACAATAGGTGTACTGCAACTGATCAACCGCAAAACAAAGGCAGATACGGTGCTGACAGCAGACAATGCCTGGGAAGCGACGCAGCAGTATTCGGAGTGGGAAGAAAGGATAGTTCGATCGCTCGCTTCTCAAGCAGCCATCTCGATCGAGCGCAATCAACTTCAAGACAGCATAGAACATTTGTTCGAGGGCTTCGTCAAAGCCTCGGTGCAAGTCATAGAAGCCAGAGACCCCTGTACCTACGGCCATTCAGAACGAGTAGCAGCCCTGACAGTACGCCTTTCAGAAGAAGTAAACACCGTCAGCAGCGGAGGACTGCGCTCTATTTACTTTAACAACCGCCAAATTCAAGAACTTCGCTACGCCGCCCTGCTGCACGATTTTGGCAAAATTGGAGTGCCCGAAGCAGTTTTGACCAAACAGAAAAAGCTCTACCCCGCACAGCTAGAAATCATTCGCCACCGCTTTGGCTTAGCTCAACGGACGATGGAAATGGAATGCGTCCAGTCTAAATATAAATACTTGCTGGAGCATTCAGCCTACCGAAAACACCCAAGCCAGGAGCCAGAGTGCGCTCAATGCCAGGAAATCGAACAGCTAGACACTAAGCTAGCAGAGGCGAAAACCCGATTAGCAGAATACTGGGAAGTGCTGCTAGAGGCAAACGAGCCTCACATTTTGGCAGCAGAACCCCTAGCTCAACTGCGAGAGATTGCTCGACAAACTTACAGAGATATAGATGGGGCAAGGAAACCCCTGCTGAACCCAGACGAGATATTGCAATTGATGGTGTCAAGGGGCAACCTGACGCCGGAAGAACGATCGTCAATAGAATTTCACGTAACTCACACTTACGAGTTTCTGAAACAAATTCCTTGGACAAAGGATTTAAAAAATATTCCAGACATTGCCTACGGACATCACGAAAAACTCGATGGCACAGGCTATCCGCGAGGTTTAAACAAGTCAGAAATTCCAATTCAAGCGCAATTGATGACGATCGCCGATATTTACGATGCCCTGACAGCAGGCGATCGCCCCTACAAGCGAGCTCTGCGAACAGAGGCAGCGATGAAAATTTTGCGGCAAGAAGCAGCTCACAATAAAATCAACGCCGATTTGTTGGAACTATTCGATCACCGCCAAGTCTTTAGCGTTCTAGGACACAGCTTGGATGTTAAAGTCGAATCAGCCTAGACGAGTCGGGCGTGCTGTGCTAAAAAGTAAAGAGGCGATCGGGCGCTATCTAGTGTCAGCAGTCAAATCAATCCACAGCCCAAGCCTGGTATGGTTTTGACGCCGTTGAGTACAGGTAAAAAAACAGGCTCTGTGCAGCCGTCAGTCACATCTATATACTCGGTCAGCCCGAAAGAATCAAAAGAAAAAGTGAATTTTAGGTCTCTTTTTAGAGTATGCTAGTTGAGCAACGACTGACCACATAGAAGACTAAAAAAGTTTCTCTGTAATCGGTGTGAGGATGAGAGTGAATATGTCGAAATTTTTGTGGAGTTACTTACTAATCAGCCCAGCAGTCTTAGGAGCTACCCTAGTAGTTTCTTCGAGCGCGATGGCAGCAGACGCTCAGCAGGCTGCTGATGCGCTCAATCCCGCTGCCGCCAAAGCTGAAACCGCTGAAACCTCCGAAGCGAAACTAAATGCTTTAGCTGCTGTTTCCGAAACAACTGCAGCCTCCGAGCCAGTAGAAGAAATTTCCCAAGTCGCTGGCAGCGAAACCCAGGCAGCGATGGCAGATGTGGCCACGCCTGCAACTGAAAGTGCGCTCGTCGGATCCAACACAGCCCCTGCTGAGGAAGATCCCCAAGCGGCATCACAACCTACAAGTGAATCTTTAGCCGCAGCCCGGCCAGCAGTCGCTCAACCAGTAGAAAATTCGGCCCCGGCAGCCCAACTAGAAATTCCAGCCCCAGCAGCTACCGCTCTCCCAGAGCAAATCGGTGCAGTTCAATTAGAAACTCCAGCCCCGGCAGTGGCAGAGTCGGCAGAACCAAGTTTGCCAAAACCGGCTGAATCTTTAGCCCAAACTGCAGCACCACAAGAGCAAAACCCAGCCGCCACATTAGAACAGCTCAACCAGTACACCACCGAAGGTGCTGCCGGCAGCGAAACTGAAGGTCAAGTTACCTCAGTATCTCAACTTTCCGACGTGCGGCCCACAGACTGGGCTTTCCAAGCACTCCAATCCCTAGTCGAGCGCTACGGCTGTATTGCCGGTTATCCCGACGGCACATTCCGCGGCAACCGGGCAATGACCCGCTACGAATTCGCAGCCGGTTTAAATGCTTGCTTAGACAAGGTGAGCGAGCTCATTAGAGCAGGCAGTGGCAACTTCGCTACGAGAGATGACTTGGCAGCCCTCCAACGGCTCCAAGAAGAATTTGCAGCGGAACTGGCAACCCTGCGCGGCCGCGTCGATGCTTTGGAAGCTCGGACAGCCGAACTCGAAGCCAACCAATTCTCAACTACTACCAAGCTGACCGGGGAAGCAATTTTTGCCCTCACCGACGACTTTAGGGACTTTAGTGCCTTGACTGGCGGTGTTAACGTTCTGGGCTCAAAGCGCAGAAGAGGCAGCAACAACAACGAAGCTGTCTTCCAACAGCGGGTACGTCTGAATTTAAACACTAGCTTCACCGGCAGAGACTTGCTGCTGACGAGGCTTCAGGTAGGCAACGGTCAACCCTTGAACTTAGGGTTGACCAGCGAAGGCACTCAAACTTGGAATGTCGTCGGCAGAACCGACAACGTTGTTGCCCTCGACACCTTGCTATACAAGTTCCCCGTCGGTCAGCGACTGAACGTTAGCCTGATAGCCAACGCTGGCGTTTGGGACGACATTATGCCGACTGTCAACCCTTACTTTGAAGACTTTGACGGCGGTAACGGGTCATTGAGCGCCTTTGGACAGCGGAACCCGATTTATCGCTTGGGCGGTGGCTCAGGTATCGGCTTTGACTACGCCTTCGGCGGCAGGGGCTTGCTGGGTGGCGTGTTCGGCCCGACTTCTCTGTCCTTCGGTTATTTGGCGTCAAATGCAGCCAATCCTAGCAAGGGTGCAGGCTTGACGAATGGCGACTACGCGGCGATGGGTCAGTTGACTTTTACCCCCGGACGCAACTTGCAAGTTGCTTTCAACTACAACCACGGTTACTTTGGCAGGGGTAACTTTGGGTTTGACAACGGTTCCGGGGCCAGCGTCCCCGGCGGTTTCACCGGTACCAACGAGGCTAATTCTCTCGGCTTTTTGAGTGACGGCTTTACCTACGAGGATGGCACCTCCTTCCGCGCTCGCAAAGTGGTCAGCAACTCCTACGGTGCTCAGGCTTCGTTGCGGCTGAGCCCGAGGTTTATCATTGGCGGCTGGGCTGGTTTAACCCATGCTCGCATTCTCGGCATCGGCGATGCGAAAATTTGGAATTACGCTGTCACCTTGGCTTTGCCAGATTTCGGGAAAGAAGGCAACTTGCTAGGGTTCGTGGTAGGTCGCGAGCCTTACTTGGATAAACTTAAGGTTCCGAGCGATTTGCGGGGCTTCACAAATGACCAGTCGTGGCACTTTGAAGGGTTCTACAAATTCAAGCTCTCGGACAACATTTCTGTTACTCCGGGCGTGATTTGGGTGACGAATCCCGATCAAAATCGCCGTAATGATGACACCATCATTGGTACCCTGAGAACTACTTTCACGTTCTAAGAGCGGGTTAGAGGAGGCAGGGGGGTCATATCCTCTCTGTCTGCTAATAACTCTAAACTTTGAAATTAGCCCTGCCAAAGGCAGGGCTTTTCTGTGTGGCGGACAAATGCAGCTCATCTTATTTAAAATCCCTTTTCCCCACCTTCCTCTTCCACCAGCACCCCAAGCCAAAAGCTAAACCAACACCTGCGATCGTAGTAGGTTCCGGCACAGTTTCCGACTCAGACTCGTACTCATAGGCGAGAGTAAGTGTTGAATCAGCCGCGACTGTACCCGCATAAGTTCCAGTTGCAGGCGTTCCTAAAACTTTAACAGTACCCATTGCCGCAATGCTAGCAGCAATTAAATCCCCCGCACACCCACTAAACATATTTAGAGACTGCGGCGAACTGTAACTCCTTGAAACTCGTACCATCGCACTCCCACCTCTAGCCCCTGCAGCCCCCGATTCAATACTCATTTCCGGCGGATTTGCAAACAAACTCAGAACCAAATTGGGGTCAGCTTTTAAACTCGGTAAATTCACAGCAATCTGAGCACTCGTTACCGCCGTACCAGTAAAATTGCTAGCAGGAACAATACTGATATCGCTGTTAACCGTTGACTGAACTGTAACATAAGCCTTTAACAGCGTCCCCAACAGCGAATTAAACTTAGGAAACACCCCATTCAGCGTACTATTAACTGGCTGCTGCTTCAAATTTACCGTATAAGTTTGCGTGAGAACAGCAGCTTGTACAGGAATTGCCAACTCATTGAAAGCCAAGCTAAGAACCCCATAAACAACCGCTATTCCTAACTTTTGATATCCATTCATTGCGACACACTCCTAAATAATCACTCTTCTTTCCAATCGGGAAAAGTGTCTGCCGCTTTCCGCTTTTTTTAAAGGCCAGACTGCAGGTAAAACTTAGAAAAATCGATAAACCTCGGCATATTTTCCACCACCAAATGAACAACAGCAGAGAACAGATAACCTAAAACCCAGACCGTATAAGCTATGCTAAAAGGAGCATAAGCAGCCAAAGTCCAGCAGTCTGAAGGTTCTTCCCAAATGTGTTCTCGCCGCAGCCAACGAGCGTAAAATTGAAAAGACCTCGATCGCAAATTGTTAAGCCCAGTCAAAGCAACCAGCAAATAATAGCCATCAAACTTATTCAAAGGGTTGAGATTAAAAACTACAGTCACCAGCGTTGCTACCATCAGCAAATAGCTAGCAAAATGCCATCCAGAGTTAGACTTAGAAAAAACCCAAACCCAAACCGAAAAAGCCCAGATAGCCACCTGCACCAACACGCCTGCTGCTACTACAAAAACGCGCTGCTTCCGCCTCACTAAACTGTACTGATCTGTAGTATCTGTATAGCATCCCGGTATCAAGCACAAAAACAACAGCCCCATTTCTGGGACAACACCGCCGTAGTGCTTCAAAGTAAAAGCGTGACCTAATTCGTGCAGACCAACTACTACCATAATCAGTAGCACAAATGTTACCAGAGTTGTAATTTCCCCAGTTGCCCAAACCTGTTGATTGGAAGCAGAAACCTCGTCAGCCAAAGCCAGCCATATAGCCAGAGAAGCACCGATCAAAACACACAGAAAAAAGCTCAATTGCCACGTCCAAATCCAGCGGAGTTTACCTGTGTGTTTGGTTAGCCAAGCATCGGGATTGAACAGGGGAATTTGGAAAGACAATAATTGCTGAATGTTGAATTTGTTTGGGGGTGGTTTTTGAGGTTGGGTTCCCTCTAACATTCCCGTTTCTGCTAGCATCCGCAGCAAGTATTGCAAATCCTCCAAAGTAATGTCATATTCCGATGCGATATCGCTGATTGGCTTCAAGCCCAACTTTTCCATTACCTCTTTGTCAGAATTGTCAACTTGCAAGCAAGTAACGCCTTCTGAATTGCGGAGTATCCAATAGCCGTCTGGGTGCGGTATCCACTGTACCGTTGATTTGAGTTTTGGGCCATAAAGAATCGTTGGAGAATCTTCACTCGGATTTTGAGATATAGATTTCTCCTCTTCCTTAGTTAAGTCGGGGCACAATTTTTCTTGACCTTCGATGCGTGCAAATTTTTCACGACTTTGCATGATGTTGGGAGTTATAAATTGTAGGCTGCACAGAAAAACATTGGCAATGTCAGCAATTTGTATCTTGCTATACAGAAAGGTTGCAATTTCAGTCCTGGACGCATGGGGGTCGAGAAACCGGGTTTTTTACCGAATCTGCCGTCTACAATGCGTCTTTTCGTAAAAAACCCGGTTTCTCAACACTCGCGCAATTCCTGTATTAATTAATACAATAAATTCCCTAATGTTTACAAGTTGCGATCGCTGCATGATTTACATGGTAGTGTTTAATTAGCTAATTTGCAAATCTACGTAGTTAATTAATATACTCAATTAACTGCCTGGGTTTTCCAGGTCACTACTAAACGGGGGCTTAAGTGTATGGGTTGGCATTCAAAAGGCTTTCAAGTCCGCAAGAATAAAGGGGTTGAGAATTCTCCCCCAAAAACTCGCCGCCCGCGAAAGACATTCATCCTGGAACGAATTATCACCCCCAGCGCCCTAGTTCCCGGTGGTGTGGATGACCCTGACGCGCAGCACCAACTCCTCAACTCTCTATCGCTGCTCAGTTTTGACTTTTCCGACTGGGCCCAAAAATTTAATCACGCGACCAATTTACATTTATTTGCAGATAGCGGTGCGGGTACTTGCCCAACTTCCCCCACCCCCGATGGCGACTTGCCGCCGATTATTGACTTTGACCCATTGGGCTTGTACTCTCCACCAACACCGACACCAGGGCCTAACATTCAAGGGGCTTTTAATACGCTGCCACCCCCAATTATATTGCCCATAGATCCGCCTGGAAGCAATAATAAAGTACCTACTGATTTAGGTGGCGCTTACACATTTACAGCCAAAACAGCATCAGGTAATAACAATGCAGGTTCAGCGAACCAATACACCTTTAGCATTACTAATTCCGAACTCAATTCCACAGATTCAGACACCGTACTTGTGGGAGTTTCAGTAGCCTCAAAAGATAATCAAGGGTCACCTGAACTACCAGAAGTAGATAAACTCACACCAATTCTCACATCAACCGATACAAATAGTACCTATTCCCTATTTTCCATCAATCGTTCTGGCTTAAACCTGCTTAATATCAACAGCGCATCGAGTGGCGCGTACACTCTAAAACTGAACGTAGCAGGCGATATCAACAGCGACGGCCGAGTTGATACAACAGACAGACAACTCCTAAATAACGCTCTAGGCAGCACAGCAACAGACCCCAATTATACAATTAACCTAGACCTCAACCGCGATGGAATCATCAACTCAGTAGACCAAACTCTCCTCAACAACAACTTCGGCTTCATCACCAACAAACCACCAGTCACCTCCCCATTCTCAACCAACACCCATGCAGAATTGGAAACAATTATACCCTTAATCGGTAAAGCAACAGACCCCGAAAACGACCCCATCTCCTACAACACGCTCAACCCAATTAACGGTACTGTAAAATTCGATCCCATTACCAAAACAGCCACCTTCAAACCCACACCCGGATTCTCAGGCATCGCCAGCTTTGACTTCATAGCCAGCGACAGCTATAACAGTGGAATACCAGCAAAAGTAACAGTCAACGTCAGCGGATCCCCCCTACTTTCCTTAGACTTCGCCAATCGCAACCCTCAACTATATCCAGGAGACAACACAGAATTAGTTGTGCTCGGAGACTTCGCCGACCAAAAAGGCGTAGTGCTGCCAGATTCTTACTTAACATACACATCATTAAATCCCGGAGTAGCACCCATTGACCCCTTCGGAAAAGTCACAGGATTAGCCAACGGAACCTCAATTTTTACAGCCTCTCACAACAACATTCAAGCCGTGACTGCGGCACGAGTAGGCGAAATGCCAATTCCTGCCAACGATGACGAGTGGAATGCGCTACTAGCAGAGATTTACGGTTTGGATGTTTACCCGCAAGCGGTGACTTTAACAACAGGAGTAAAGCGCTCATTACTGGTAGGAATTTCCGGCCTTACTGACTCTCCAGACCTAAAATTTGGCTCTGTCGGCACTCGCTACTTCGTCAGCAACCCCAATGTATTGCAGGTGAATTCAGACGGCGTAATTACTGCTGTAGGTGAAGGAATTGCCAGCGTCACCGTCATTGACGGAGCAGCAGAAAAGGTGGTTCCAGTGCGGGTAAAAACGCCTTTGATGGACCCGGCGGTTTTGGGAGTTGATGGCGGAGTCGTGCAAGGCAGCGACGGCTCAGTAGTAATGGTAGCTCCTAGTGCCTTAACTCATGATACAACGGTTAACCTGACACCACTTAGCAGCGAGGGCTTGCCACTGCCATTCCCCGACAGCATGGAGTTTGCTGGGGGGTTCAATTTGGACTTGGGGAACACCCCCTTGAATATACCCGTCCAGTTGGCAATTCCCGCCCCAGTTGGCGTACCAGTCGGCACCGAAGTTTTATTTATGCGGAAGGGGTCGCTGCCAGGTGAAGCTGATAGCTGGAACCAAACTTGGCTGATACAGGAATCAGGGGTAGTGGGTGCAGACGGAATGATCCGCACCACTTCGCCACCTTTTCCAGGCGTGACACAAAGCGGTACTTATACTATTGGGTTATTGCCCGCAGGAATGCCATCAGTTAGTTCAATTGTGAACGCGAGTACAGAGGAAAATGCTGGACTCATCAACCTTTCGACTAACCTCTACTTTGAGAATAGCTATTTAGGAGCGCAAACGGGTGGAATTGGTGCAGTCTCTGCCACAGAGAATCAATTCGAGGCGACAACCTCACTATTAGCTTACTTGGCGCAATCTTCAAACAAGCCGCTGGAAATGATCGGAATTCCCAAAGTTGGGGAACCCGTTATTACAACAGCTCAGGTAGAACTGAATACAGAAGGAGTTCCTACAGTCTCGGCAGTTCTCTCTGGACCTGACACTGGGTTAGCAGTTCCCCTTGAACCGCCGTCGCTGGAGTCAGCCGAACTAGAGTTCTCGAACAGCGAACCTGTGGTGTTCTTGACAGGTAGCAATTTCCTAAATGGTCTCAACGGCAATCTGGGCGATAGTTTCGGGGATTTGAAGGTTGACTTCTCAGTGGGAGGTAAGAGTTACTCTGGCACTGTCATGCCAGAACTCAGCAGCTCACTCGGAGACAACCGCTATAAGGTGGCGGTCAAAGCTCCTATCAGCGTACCTCTGGGCGAGTCGGAAATTACACTGTCGCGGCCGCAGAATGAGCGTTTTGGCCCTGGGCAGCTTGATTCTGATGTGGTCAAGCGTTCGAGTTTTGAAGACCTCCAGTTAGAACCTGTATTTTCTGATTTGGTGTTGGTGGCACAGCGGTCTAGTGACAAAATTAGGGTAATTGACGCTCTCAGTTCAGTTTCGACTCCGCCGAGCCCGCAACAGCAGCCTCCCAAGGATTTGTCGGTGGGAATGCCAAGCGTGACAGACCGTCCCGGACAGCTAGCTGTCACCAGTAATGCGACTCGCGCCTATGTACCTTTGGAGAGGTCGGGGCGGGTGGCAATGGTTGATTTGCTGGCGCGGCGGGAGGTGGATGCTGATGCTTCTACGACGGCTGTCGATGATATTAATTTGCCAAATGGTGCATCCCCTGGGGCGATATCTATTGACCCTTGGGATAATTATGCCTACATCGCGGACTCGGGGCGGGGCAGCATCTATGTTCTGGATGTCAATCCAGACTCGGCAAGCTATAACCAGGTTGTCCAGACTCTCTCAGTTAATGCGAAGTCAGGACTGCGCCAGATTGCGATTAGCAGTGACGGGCGCAAGCTGTTTGCTACTGCGGCAGATGGTTATATTTACGCTGTGAATATCGACCCAGAAGACAAACCTAGCGAACCGAATTCTAACCCTCGTAAGTGGCGCGAACAGATTGGAAAAGTATTGACTCCTACAGGGGCTTGGGGGTTGGCTGCAACTCCTGACCCGCTCAAAATGGTTTTTACCAATGGTAACCCGAACACAGACGGAAGCGGTTTTGGGGTGCTGACGGTGAGTGATGACCCGATCAATTTGGCTCCTACAACTCGCTACACGAATTTAACGCTTTCGGCACAAACCAATGAGGGCAATGTCTTTGAGGTGAATGAGGGAGTGGCTGTAACGGTGACGAAGGACGGGCGGTATGCGTTTGTGGCGGGTCGTAACTTCAGGGGAAATACGGGAAGTTATCCGCTGGCGGGGGGGAATATTGGCATTATTAAAGATCCCCTGGGGCCTAATCCCAAATTAGTTGCCGCGACTCAACCGGTGCCGGGGAGTTTAACTAATAATGTGGCTCTTTCTAGTGATGGGAAGTATCTAATTGGTTCTTATCCTACTCTGGGTGGTGGTGGAAATGCTTACGTCTTTGATGTGGAGGAAATTATTAAGACTGTTGAAAATCCTGCTTATGCTTTGACAACGCAGGGTGTTGAGAAGTTTAATCCGAATATAATACCAAAAGGTGCTATTCCGGCTGTGATTGCGATCGGTGGTAATCCTTTGGGTGTGGCTGCTACTAAAATTGATATTGCCCCTGCGGCCATTCGCTACAATAACGATAAAGGTTACAGCGCGGCTGGTATTAAGTTGATTCAACAGGTAGTAGGTGCAGGTCAGACGGGAATTTTTGGAGCAGACACTGTGAAAAAGATCGTTGACTGGCAATCCACTCACGGTCTTAAGCGCGATGGTAAGGTAGACTCCAAAACCCTCTGGTCAATTATTACTGAACTACGCATGAGAAATCAGCTCTTGGATGCGTTGCTACTCACGGCGCTATTCACTGCGAAAGTAAAAACCCATCAATATCTCACAGATAGTGGAAAAACGATAACAATTGGATATGGATCTTCTGGATCTTCGCGTCGCATGTCTAGTGGTTTTAACGAAAAAACTTTTCTTGAAAGCGTTAAGATGTCTGACAAGGTGAAAAAACTTTCTGATATCACCACCGAATATGATTGCCACGGCTTTACATTTTTAGCAGGGGCAGAATGGATTAATAATGGTGAAGTAGAAAAAATCCTCAAAGACAATGGGTATTCCGTCGCGCAGAATCCATCTGTGGGTGATGTGGTAATTTATCGGGACAACCAAGGGCTAATTCAACACTCAGGAATTGTGGCAGCCGTTTCTGGGAATACAGTAACAAGGGTTATTAGTAAATGGTCAGTCTATGGGCTTTACGAGCATAACTTAAAGGATGTACCAGCCTCCTATGGGCAAAAAACTACGGTTTACAAAAGCAATCGAACTTCTGGTAATTTCCCCAAAGGTCTGGGTGCAGGGCGTCCCGGAAATCATCTCTTGCGCCTACGCTAATAGTATCTTGCTAGAATACCTCTTCTGAGTGAGAGGGAAAATACGTCTGACGCTCAAATAAAACTACTGATGAAAATTCATGAGCAGATGAAAAGATTACAGCAACTTCTCGATAGCTATCCTTTTCAATTTGCACTCACTTTTTGTGTATCTTTGACTCTTTTTTTGATAGGATGCAGTGTACTGAGTCCTCTTCAACAACAGACACAAGCACAGCGACAAGCACTACAAACAACGACTTATCTTACCTTTGCTGATGGGTGTGTAAATAAGACTAATTTGAGTTCGTCTACTAGGCATACTATTGAACTGTTGTTGCGGAAAGTTGAGACAACAGACTGCGCCCAAGCTAACAAGAAGCTTTCTAGTCGCACTGAACTTAGCATTGAGGGCGAGGGAATAACTGACATCAGTCCTCTTTCATCTTTAACGAACTTAAAAAATCTAAGTCTCAGTGTTAATGAGATTTCTGATATTAGCCCGCTCAGCTCACTGACCAATCTAACTATTCTTAATTTAGACCGGAACAACAAAATTTCTGATATCGCTCCGTTAAAACATCTGACTAATTTAAAAGAGTTAGCCCTTTTTGGCAATAAAATTTCAGACCTTGCACCCTTGAAGGATTTAACAAAGCTAACTGTATTGGCTCTCACCTCTAATCAAATTAAATCTCTCAATAATTTGAATAATTTGAATAATTTGACTAAACTGAGCCTAACCGATAATCAAATCTCGAACGTCAATCCCTTAAAATCTTTAACAAATCTAAAAGACCTCTCGCTAGGGATAAATAAAATTTCTGATGTTAGTCCCCTGAAATCTCTAACTAATCTAAATACCTTGTTTATTAATAGAAATCAAATATCAGACATTAGTCCCCTGCAATTTCTGACTAACCTAACTACACTGTATATCTCCGAGAATCAAATATCAGACATTAGTTCGTTGAGATTTATGACCAAGTTAACTGAAGTCGATCTGGGTCATAATAAAATCTTTGATATTAGTATGTTATATGGGATTAATTTAACGTATCTCCAACTCACTAACAATCAAATTGAAGAGGTGAGTTCGTTAAAGTTTCTGACGACCTTAACGGTACTTTCCCTCGCTGATAATCAGATTTCCGACATTAGTCCGCTGAAATCTCTGACTAAACTGACTGAACTCTACCTTAGCGAAAATCAAATCTCTGACGTGAGCGCATTGAAATCTTTAACCAGCTTAACAATGCTCGACCTCGCTAACAATCGAATTTCGGACATTAGTATGTTGAAGCCTTTAACTAACGTCCGGCAACTATACCTTGAAGGAAATCCGCTGAGGAATAAAAAGTGCCCATTGCAGTTTTATAGGTGTGAATATTAATAAATCAAACGATTGTAACAACGATTTCACTTTTATTAAAAACTTAAATCACAGGAGCGAGAGCAAATGAAAAGAGTACAGAAACTTCTATGTATGTATTATTTTAAAGTCACATTCACCTTTTGTGTAGCTTTAATTATTATTGTAAGTGGATGCAATTCAATTATACATTTTAAACAGATACAATCACAGCTACAAACACAGCCCAAAGTACAAGCAAGCAGTTACCGCACTTTTGCTGATTGGTGTGTAAATAAAACCAATCTCACTCTCTCTACTAGGCATACTATTGAACTGTTGTTGCGGGATGTTGAGACAACCGACTGCGCCCAAGCTAACAAGAAGCTTTCTAGTCGCACTGAACTTAGCATCGAGGGTTCTCAACTGGTTGACCTCAGTCCATTTTCATCCTTTAAAATTTTGAGGAAGTTAACCCTTAGTGTTAATAATATTTCTGACATCAGTCCGCTAAGTTCTCTGACTAATCTTACTGTACTTAAGTTAGATAGGAATCATACAATTTCTGATATCACTCCGTTAAAACATCTAACTAATTTAACAGAGTTAGCCCTTTTTGGCAATCAAATTTCAGACATTGCACCCTTGAAGGATTTAACGAAGCTAACTGTATTGGAGCTCAGATATAATCAAATTAAATCTCTCAATAATTTGAATAATTTGAATAATTTGACTAAACTGAGCCTAACCGGTAATCAAGTCTCGAATGTTAATCCCTTAAAATCTTTAACACATCTAACATACCTCTCGCTAGATGCCAACAAAATCTTTGATATTAATCCTTTAAAATTTCTCAATAAATTAAGAAAATTATACTTGCAGAAAAATCAAATATCAGACATTAGTCCCCTGAAATCTCTAACTAATCTAAATACCTTGTTTATTAATACAAATCAAATATCAGACATTAGTCCCCTGCAATTTCTGACTAACCTAACTACACTGTATATCTTTGAAAATCAAATATCAGACATTAGTTCGTTGAGATTTATGACTAAGTTAAAAAAAGTCGATTTGGCTCATAATAAAATCTTTGATCTTAGTAGGTTATCTGGGATTAATTTAACGTCTCTAGAACTCACGAACAATCATATTTCCGATGTTAGATCGTTGAAATTTATGAAGAGTTTAACGGTACTTTCCCTCGCTGACAATCAGATTTCCGACATTAGTCCCCTGAAATCTCTGACTAAACTGACTGAACTCTACCTTAGCGAAAATCAAATCTCTGACGTGAGCGTATTAAAATCTTTAACCAGCTTAAGAAGGCTCGACCTTGCTAACAATCTAATTTCTGACATTAGTATGTTGAAAACTTTAATTTACATCTTGGAAGTCTACCTTGAAGGCAATCCGCTGACTAATAGAAATTGCCCCTGGGGATACGATTTTAGATGTCGATACGAATAATTAGAGGGCGGACTCCTTGGGATAATTATGCCTACATCGCAGACTCAGGGCGGAGGAGCATCAAAGCTCTGGATGTTAATCCTGACATAGCAACCGCGCCTAGCGCCGCCAAACGCCCAGCGCAACAAATTACAAGAATTTATGAAAGTCAGTAAACTCCAGTGGAGAACCGGGGTATAATCAAAGGTGAGGAGTGAGAATTTGGAACTCAAAATTGAGAATAATTCTAAAATCTGACTTCGGAGTTGATAATTCTGGAACTTTCAAGTGCAATTATGGTGGAACTATCGTGTAAAAGCGAATATGCAATCTTAGCTTTGCTGGAGCTTGCCGATTGCTACGAAGAAGGCGAGCCTCTGCAAATTCGCCAGATAGCGGCTCAGCAAAATATTCCCGATCGATATTTGGAACAGTTGCTGGCTACCATGAGACGCTGCGGGCTGATTCGCAGCCAGCGAGGAGCTAAGGGAGGTTATATCTTGGCCAGAGAACCCTGGAAAATTACACTCCTCGAAATTATCAACTGCCTCGAAGGCTCAGAGTTCGATCGAGCTGAAAAAGACTCGCCTGCTCAAACTGTAGAAAGTGCGGTGATTTGGGAAGTTTGGCAAGAAGCTCGATCGATTGCCAACTCAGTGTTGCAAAAATACACGCTACAGGATCTGTGCGAAAAGCGCAATGGCAGACGGCAGCTCGATATCATGTATTACATCTAGTTAAAATATTGCCAACTAGGAATTAAGATTTACTTTCAACCACAAACTGACAAAGATTATGCGTATTGCTGGCGACATTACAGAATTGGTAGGGCGGACGCCCCTGGTGCAACTCAACCGCATTCCCCAAGCCGAAGGCTGCGTGGCTCGGATTGTGGTCAAACTCGAAGGCATGAATCCGGCAGCATCGGTGAAAGACCGCATCGGTGTCAATATGGTCAATCAAGCAGAGGCCGAAGGTCTGATTAGTCCTGGCAAAACGGTTTTAGTAGAACCGACTTCTGGGAATACCGGAATTGCTCTGGCAATGGTGGCTGCGGCTAAGGGCTACCAGTTGATTTTGACCATGCCGGATACGATGAGCACGGAACGCCGATCGATGCTGCGAGCTTACGGGGCCCAACTAGAACTGACTCCCGGAATTGAGGGCATGAGCGGCTGCATCCGCCGCGCTCAAGAGATTGTGGACAAAACTCCCAATGCGTATATGTTGCAGCAGTTTCGGAATCCCGCGAACCCGCAGGTTCACCGTTCGACAACGGCTGAGGAAATTTGGGAAGATACAGACGGCGAGGTGGATTTCCTGATTTCGGGAGTCGGCACGGGCGGTACGATTACGGGTGTCGCAGAGGTGATTAAGTCGCGGAAACCCGAATTTAAGGCGATCGCCGTTGAGCCGGCTAATAGTCAGATACTGTCGGGCGGAAAGCCAGGGCCTCACAAAATTCAAGGTATCGGTGCTGGTTTTGTGCCGCCGGTGCTGAATGTGGATTCGATCGACGAAATTATAGTTGTTACCGATGACGATGCGATCGCCTATGGCCGTCGCTTGGCCAGAGAAGAAGGACTTTTGTCCGGTATTTCCAGCGGCGCGGCACTATGTGCGGCGGTGAAAGTCGGCCAGCGTCCCGAAAATGCAGGGAAATTGATTGTAATGATTCAGCCTAGCTTCGGCGAACGCTATCTCAGCACTCCCTTGTTCCAAGATCCAGAACTCAATCTGGCGATGGCCCTCAACTAGGTCAGCCTCCGACCCAAGCTGCAGAAACTGACAGCAGGGCGTACACTGTACGCCCTGCTTGGCTTGGCTTTTTAGCTTAAAGAATTGCGATAGATTGTAGCTGCCTCGATCGCGAGCGATGCTGAATTTGTCAAGGGGCTTTTTTTTGAACGAACCGCTTTCGGCGCGTTAGCTTCGTGGCCGGTAAGCGCTCTTGTCGGGAAGGAAAGAGCTAACAATTGCTGGGAGGAGGGCTATAGCGGTTCTCAAGCGTGGTGAGGTATGGGGGCTTTGTCCTATGCCCTATGCCCTATGCCCTATGCCCTATGCCCGCGAGAGCACCTCATGTTACCGAGAAAGGCTATATATGAGCCCCCAATGTCGATCGGCTTGCCACTTCAAAAGCATCAATCTTTTTCTAAAATAGATTGATGATAAGTTTAAAACTGACGTTTTCAACTTACACTTTTTGGCATTTATATCAGATAAATACCTAATAAATTAGCAAATAATGATATTTTTGTCAAGCTTTTTTTCACAAATTATCCAGATTTCAAGGAAATAACAGCGTGTCTTCCGTTATCAATCACTACAAAACCCTAAAGATTAGCCCAACCGCAACACAAGCCGAGATTAAACAAGCATACCGCCGTTTAGTCAAATTATTTCATCCAGACAGCCGCAGCGACACAGCGGGTCACGAAGAGATTGTCCGCCTCAATGCAGCCTATGAAATATTAGGAGACGCCCAGCACAGACAATCTTACGATCGCCAACTTTCCGAGCAAACCGAACAGCAATCACCAGTCGCACCAAACGTCAGCCGCCAGCAACAACAAACAGCACGGGACGCTGACGAACTAATGGAACAGTGGCTGATTAAAGTATACAAACCAGTCAATAGAATGCTCAACAGCATCTTGAAGCCACTTAAAAAAGAAATAGACGAATTGTCAGCAGATCCGTTTGATGACGAACTGATAGAAAAGTTTCAACTTTATATCGAAACCAGCCGCGAGTATCTCAAAAAAGCTCATAACTTTTTTACATCAATGCCCAATCCATCTAATGTAGCCGGAGTTGCGGCCCATCTCTACTACAGCATCAATCAAGTCGGAGACGGAATAGAAGAATTGCAGCTATTTACCCTCAATTATGACGATCGCCACTTGCACACCGGTCAAGAACTGTTTAGAATTGCCGCTAGACTGCGGCGGGAAGCACAGGATGAATTAAAATTTAAAAGTTAGTTAGTCAACGAGAGGGGGAGAGGGGAGAGTGAGAGAGTGGGAGAGTGGGAGAGTGGGAGAATTGCTCAATTCCCAATTCCCAATTCCCAATTCCCTCAGCATTCATCCGTTAAATGCGTTAAATCCCGTACACGGCGCGTTGCCGAACTTCCTTTCCGTATCAAATTCCAAAAAGAACTTGAATTCGCTTGCGAATTTTAATAAAAGGAGTTTGTCCCAGAGAGTCGCCATCTAACAATCCCAAATCTCTCAAAGCTTGCTGGCGTTCCGACAATTTTTGAGCAATCTGATCGGCTAAGTTCGGCTGTTCTATTAAAAGTTTTTGCAAGTCGTGGCGTTCCACCACAAACAAAATTGCATCTTCGCTAGTTTTAACAGTCGCAGTTCTCGGAGTTCCCAACAGCAAAGATATTTCCCCAAAAAACTCGCCCTCATGAAGCGTAGCAATATACTGATCGGCTTTTTGAGAAAGAACTTCTACAGTACCCGAAAGAATAATATAAAAAGAATCGCCAGGGTCATTTTCTTTACATACAACCTGTCCCGCTGGAAACAGTTGTCGGTAGCCGTATTCAATTAACTGTCGCAGTTCTAAATCCGTACACTGTTCAAAATAAGTTACTCGCCGCAACAAATCTCGCAGCGTCCAATTATTAGGGGATTTAGGCCCTGAGTTTTTATGATCGGAAACCGTGGAATTAGATTTGACTTCTGTAGAATGTGTGGCATTCTGCGGAAAAAGTTTGCCGTTGGAATTATCGTCTTTGTTATTGTGAAAAAGTTGAGTTAACTCTTGGGGGTTTCGCAGCCACAAATCCCGCTGTGGAAAGGGAATTTCGATATTTCGGTGGCGAAATTCGTAATCTATTAAAAAATAAACTGCACTTTTAATAGCATCGCTTTCCTGTGGCTGGTCAATCCAAACTAAAAGTTCAAAATTTAAAGCGTGATCTCCAAAACCGCAAAACCATACTTTAGGAGAAGGATGGGATAAGACATTCGATTCCATCCGCGCCGCAATTAATAGCGCTTCCGTAACTATTACTGGGTCAGAGCCGTAAGCAACGCCGACGGGGATGTGGATGCGGCATCTGGGGTCTTTGTAACTCCAGTTAATAATGTTAGTTTCGACAAACTTAATGTTGGGTATGATTACAAAGAGACCGTCAATTGTTTTTATAATCGTAGAGCGGATCGAAATGGTTTCTACCGTTCCTAATAACTTGTCTATTTCAATAAAGTCTCCGACTCTAATTTGGTGCTCGAATAGCAGGGTGAGACCGCTGATAAAGTTGCTGGCGAGATTTTGCAAGCCGAAGCCGAAACCAATGCCGACAACGCCAGCTAAGACGGTGAGAGAAGTGAGGTTGATGCCGGCACTTTGCAGGACGAATATACAGCCAAGCGTTGCTAAAATATAGCTAATGATGGTGGAAATTGCTTCTCGACTGCCACGATCCAATCCCATCCGAACTAGCAGGCTGCGCTTGATTCCTTCACTGATAATCTTAGCTAGAATGAAGGCAAATATAGCTAAAACTATCAGTTGGACGATCGCACTGATGGACAGATGAGCGTCCCCGATATAAAAGAGGGGGGTTGTCATCGCACCCGACCAATCTTCAAAAAAGCGATCGGCTCGTGAAGTAATCCAATTCATTAATATTTGGTAAGGGGTAATGGGTGATTAGTTTTGAGCGCAACTGAACCGCCAACTGCTAACTATTGCAGAGCTTAGGCGAAAAACTCGAACTGTGGAGTGCCCTGTGTTGCAAAAAAGGTCGATTCCTTACCGCAACGGGCCCGCTTCGCGAACGGGATAAATCCGCACGCGCGTACTTTCTCAAAGGCTCGTAACTGATGGGTTAGCAATTGATGGCGAGAAACTGTTTTGTAGCGGTATTTTCTGCCGGATATCTGTGTTGTGGCGTAAAATGGGCCCGGCGGCTCGATCGATCGGCGACTTGTTGCCAATATTTGGAAAATTGGTAGAAATTCATTTACAGCACCCTCAAATAATCGAAAAATTCCAGCAAAAATTAGTTTATCCTTAAGAAGCGAGTCCTTTACAGAACTTAACAAGCTTACCCTACTTGACTTTTATGCAGTGCATCATCAATCGTCGGGCACAGTTTTCGGCGAGTCACCGGTACTGGCTGCCGGAGTTAAGCGAAGCCGAGAACTTTGAGCGGTTTGGCCCAACTGCCCGCGCACCGGGACACGGACACAATTACGTCCTTTACGTTTCCATGATAGGAGAACTCGACGAGAACGGCATGGTGCTCAACCTGTCTGATGTCAAGCACGTCATCAAACGGGAAGTTATCAAGGATCTCGATTTTTCCTTTCTCAACGAAGCGTGGCCGGAATTTGAGCAGACTCTGCCAACTACCGAAAACATAGCACGGCAAATTTGGCTGCGCCTAGCCCCTCATTTACCTCTGAGCAAAATTCAATTGTTTGAACATCCCGAACTTTGGGCTGAATATTTAGGAAACGGAATGGAAGCTTATCTAACTTTGTCCACTCATTTTAGCGCGGCCCATCGGTTGGCTCGTCCCGATTTGAGCTTTGAAGAAAACTCGGAAATTTACGGCAAATGTGCTCGTCCCAACGGTCACGGTCACAATTATCATTTAGAGGTGACTGTTAAAGGGGAAATGGATGCGCGGACTGGCATGATTGCTGATTTGGGAGCTTTACAAAAAGCCGTTGACGATTATGTTGTTGAACCCTTCGATCACACTTTTTTAAATAAGGATATTGCTTATTTTGAGAACGTTGTGCCGACTGCGGAGAATATTGCAGTTCGGATCGGGCAATTGTTGCGATCGCCCGTTCGGGAATTGGGCGCCCAGTTGCACAAAATTAAGCTGATTGAAAGTCCGAATAATAGCTGTGAAATTTTCGGCGCTGATTTAGAGGAAGTCGTGGCCCAAAGTCAGCAGCCGGAAGCAATTGTAGCTAGGGTTTAAAGCGAAAAATTGGGTCTGTTGGGGCGGGTTCACCCGGATATTGGGCTAATTGTGCAGATTGGTAAACCCGCCCCGATGATTTCGAGGGTTATTCAACCGGATTAGGCGCGAGAATATATTTTTGGACAAAAGTTCCACAGCCAGAATTACTGGCACTTTTCCTGAAAAGTCAGACTCCGCCCGTATTTTGGAGATAGTAAGTCAGCATTCCTCATGTCAGCTATTCTAACTGCTGAGACTATGAGTTCGATCGCCCGATCGCTGACAACCAAGCACTAATTTCTCCTAAATGAGTTGACGTTTATGCGCGTCTCTAATCTAGCTCTCTTGACTCTGGCTGCCCTCGCATCCCACAATTTAACTGCTAATACTAGCGCCAATCCTGCTGCACCTCCTATTTCTCCTGAGACACCGCAAGCTAGCAACGTTGTTGATGCCGTAAATAATACTGAATCGCGTCCGGCTGAGTCAATTAGCGAGCCTGAGACGATCGCCCACGAACAATTTTCCCCAAATATTACCGTATCCCGTCGGGCTGAGCCAATTAGCGAGCCTGAGACGATCGCCCACGAACAATTTTCCCCGCGAATTGCTGTAAAATCGCCGACAGGTTTGCTGGTAGCCGCCGCTCAACCCGATGTATCTCCTAGTGCCAAAACCAAGGCGAATACTCCTGCTGCATCCGGCGATGAACTAACAAAATCTTTACAAGAAACCTGGCTGGCTAAATTAATCGAAACCGGGGCTGAAAGCAATCCTCAAGTTCGCGAGGTTTTAGCTTTTATCTCCCCGTCTAGTGGCAGTGCTGAATCTGGATATGGTTTTAATAGTACCATAACTCTGCTCAATATTTTACTAATTCTTGGTACTGTATTTCCACCAGTGACAATTGCATTTTTTTGGATGATGCGACGGCTGATAATCAAACAGTTGGTGGCTGATGCCAATAAACGATTGCAGGGCATTGGTGTATTGGAATCCGAACTCAGAAATTCTAGCCAACTGACTCAAAAGTTAAAGGATGAATTAGAAGCGCAAATGGGTGCAGCTAAACAATCCCTTGATTTTTTAACTAGAGAAACTGAAGTTTCCAAATCTTCTGTCGAGCAAATTGAGACTCTCAAATCTCAATTTATCATGCACCTGCAAGTTTTGCGGAAAGAAGTTGACGAGAAAAAATATCAAATTGTTCAAGAGATTTCCCAAGTTCCCGCAGTTGTTGCCAAAGAAGCTCTCAAAATCGCACCTCAACCGGCCTTAAACAATTCCCAAAAATCGCAAACTGCACCTGCTAACGACGAAAAATTGATTGCTGACGATTATATCAAGCAAGCCGAAGGGCTTTATTTTCAAGGCAATTATGATGAAGCATTAGTCTGTTTGGAAAAAGCTGTTTTAGCGAATAAATTTTTGAATGAGGCTTGGTATTGGCGCGGAAATGTGTTAGTAAAATTGCAGCGCATGGAAGAAGCACTGGCCTGTTACGACCAAGCAATATTAATTAAACCGGATAACTACGAAGCATGGTATAATAAAGCGAGTTTGCTGGCCAAATTGCAGAAGTACGAAGAGGCGATCGCCTGTTACGAGCGAGCAAGTTCGAGCGAATCCCGAAAATACGGGTGTTGGCACAGTATAGCGGCTTTGTTGGGTCAATTGCAGCATTACGAAGAAGCGATCGCCAGTTACGATCGCGCCCTGGCTATCAAAGCAACCGACAGCGAACTTTGGCACAACCGAGGTGCGATGCTGGCCAAAGTACAACAGTACGCAGCAGCAGTTGATTCTTACGATCGCGCTATTGAGATCAATCCCAACAGATACGAAACTTGGTACAATCGAGGCAATATGCTGTGGAGACGGCTCCGCTACAGCGATGCTATTGATTCTTACGATCGGGCGATCGGCATCCGGCCCGACAAATACGAAGTTTGGTACAATAGAGCTGCTGTGCTCGGAAAATTGCAGCGATATCAAGAATCGATCGAATCCTACGACAAAGCAATAGCGATTAAACCGCAGGATTTTGAAGTGTGGCACAACCGAGGCGTAGCTTTCGACAAACTGTCGCAGCACGAAGCAGCAATTGCATCTTACGAATCAGCAATTACCCTTAATTCCGAGTGTTACGAAGCTTGGTTTTGTAAAGGCGAATCTTTGGCAAAATTGCAGCGCCATGAAGAAGCGATCGCAGCTTATGAGAAAGCGATTGCTATTAAGCCTGACTCCTACGATGCTTGGCGTCATGTGGGGATAGCTTTGTCAGAATTAAAGCGGTATGAGGAAGCAATGGCAGCTTACGATCAAGCTATTGCCATCAAACCAGAAAATGCCGAAGCTTGGCGCGATCGAGGCGCACTTGTATCAGAATTAAAGCAGGATACAGAAGGATTTATTGCCGGGGAAAAAGATACTCAGAAACAGCCACAATCCGATGAATCTTCGGAGAGTTAGTTCGGTATTACCTACACCACTACGTGCACACCCGAACTTTCTTGTTGGTAATTTTGCGCTGTGATGGGCAATCGCAGAAACCCCGCGATTGCCCATCACAGCGCACCATGATGGATGAAGATACCCGACATTATATCAAGCTGACAGCGACAAGACAGGAGACTCCTGCTGAAGCGGAATCTCAATAGTAAACTCTGTTCCCCCGCCTGGTGCAGAAATACACCCCAAGCTTCCCCGGTGTTTTTCCACTACAATTTGCCAGCTAATCGACAACCCAATCCCTGTGCCCTTACCGGGGGGTTTTGTCGTAAAAAACGGGTTAAATACGTGGCGACGAACCTCTTCCGAGATCCCTGGCCCATTGTCCACAATTCGGACAGCTACGCAATTGCTGCTTGTTACTTCTGTGCTAATCCGAATCACGCTAGGATTCGCTTTAATTTCTTCTAGCGATCTCTGCGTGTTCCACTCGTCAATAGCATCGATCGCATTGGCAAGTATATTCATAAATACCTGATTCATTTCTCCCCCATAACAGTCCACTTCGGGCAGGTTTGGGCAATAGTCCCGCACCACTTCTATCGAGGGGCGGTCTGAGTTAAATTTTAGCCGGCTCTGTAAAATCATCAGCGTGCTGTCCATGCCTTCGTGAATGTTGACCGCTCTCATTTCATATCCTTCTTGCCGTGCGAAGAGGCGCAAAGATAAAACGATTTCGCGGATGCGATCTGCTCCTAAGTACATCGATTTGAACAATTTAGGCAAGTCGTCTTTGAGATAATCTAGCTCGCTTGCTGCGATTTCTGCTTGTATATCTGGAGCCGGATTAGGATAGTGCTTTTCGTAGAGGTCAAGGATAGTGACCAAAGCTTTTGAATATTCCAGAGCATAGGAAAGATTTCCATAAATAAAATTAATTGGATTATTGATTTCATGAGCTACGCCAGCCACGAGTTGGCCTAGCCCGGACATTTTTTCGCTCTGAATGAGCTGGCTTTGCACGTGCTTGAGTTCGTGCAGGGAATTTTCGAGCTGTAGGGCTTTGTGCCGCTCTCGCGCTTCCGATGCTTGCAAAGCTGCTTCTGCAAGCTTGCGTTCAGCAGCCTCCTGCTTGAGGCGTTCATTCGTTTGGGAAAGTTCAGCGGTGCGCTGTTCTACTCGCGTCTCTAGCTGTTGTGCCAAAACTTGTAGGTCGGCTTGCGCTCGCTCGCGCTCGACAATTTGCGCCTGAAGCTTTTTAGTTAGATTTCGCAGATTCAGGTGCGTGATAGCGCGAGCTAAAACTTCTTCGTGTTGAAGGGGCTTAGTGATATAATCAACTCCCCCCACATTAAAGCCTTGGACTTTGCTTTCTGTATCGTCCAGCGCGGTCATAAAAATGACTGGGATATCTTTAGTTAAGTCATTCGCTTTCAGATTTTGACAGGTTTTAAATCCGTCCATTTCTGGCATCAGAACATCCAACAAAATTAAATCAGGCTGGGAATATTGCACTTTTTTGAGAGCGCTAGACCCACTGCGAGCTACCCAAACAGTGAAGCCAGATGCGGTCAAAAAATCCAATACTGAACCCAGATTAGTGGGCGTATCATCCACAATTAAAATGGTGCCTCTGTCTAAAGATTCGGTAGTCATTTTTATTCCTCATCTAAACTGTTGAACAAATTCTACTAATTTGTCTTCTTCAAAGTTTTTGCTTAATTCAATCAACTGATTGGCAAAAGGTGCATAACGCATATCTATTGCCTTCAGCTTGCTGGCTCGCTGCTCAATACTGAGGAGTTCACCTTTCATGGCTAAATCGAACAGGACTGCAACTTCTTCCGAAGGGGGAGCAATCAGTGGTTGGTCTTGGAGTTGGGAAGGGAGTTCGGTGAAGATACCTTCTGAACTGAAAGTTGTTCGCTCTTCATAAATCCATTCTAAACCTAAATGGTGGCCCAAGCATTCTAATAACTTTTCTGCCCGAATTGGTTTGAGGAGAAAAGCGTTGCAGCCAGCCTGCACAATGCTGTGGGGATCGCCGGATAAAATGCTAGCAGAAGTTCCGATGGCGATTACATCCTTCAATGGAGGGATTTTTCTGATCCGCCTCACCGCTTCAAAGCCGTCCATGACTGGCATTACTAAGTCAATTATAATACAGTCCGGTTGAAATAACACCGCTTTATTCACGCAGTCTTGACCGTCCGTTGCCTCCATTAATTCAAACCCAATGGGAGCTAAAAGATTAACTAGGACAGAGCGATTTTGCCAGCGATCGTCAACGACTAAAATTTTCCGCCGATCGCCTGAGAAACCCCTGATAATTTTTTCAGGTTCTTTTTGATACCCTCCCCAGCTTTCGGTAATAGGCAACTCTAACTCAAACCAGAAAATACTGCCTTTACCTAAAGAGCTTTGTACTTTCAGTTCGCCGCCCATCATCTCCACTAATTGGCGACTAATTGGCAGCCCTAATCCTGTTCCCTCTATCTGGCGATCTGAACCGCTGGCTTGCTCGAAGGGCAAAAATATTTTTGAGAGTTCGTCCGGCCCGATGCCAATGCCTGTATCTTCTACTTGGAAAATAAATTTCGCTGTTGGGGATTGGGGATTGGGGATTGGTGATGACAAAGATTGCTGAGTCTTCACTCTGTCTACTTTAAAACTAACGCCTCCTTTTTCGGTGAACTTTATGGCATTACCGAGTAAGTTTATGAGAATTTGCCGCAATCTTTTTTCATCGGCTTGGACGCAAGTGGGAAGTCGAGTTAGCGGTTCGTAAATCAAAGAGATTCCCTTCTGTTGGGCGCGAATCTGGCAGATTTCAGTAATGCCTTGGAGAAAGTCTGACAGGTGAAACTCGGTGAGGTAGAGTTCCATTTTTCCGGCTTCGATTTTGGAGAGGTCTAGAACGTCATTGATTAGAGTTAAAAGGTGTTCGCCACACTGATGAATGATGTTAATACCAGAAATTTGCTGACTGGTTAAATCTATGTCTCGTTTGAGGATTTGGGTATAACCTAAAATGCCGTTGAGCGGTGTGCGAAGTTCGTGGCTCATGTTGGCGAGAAATTGGCTTTTGGCGCGGTTTGCAGCTTCTGCCGCTTCCTCGGCTCGCTGTCTCTCTTGAATTTCTACTTCTAGGCGCGTATTTTTGGTTTTTAATTCCTCGGTTCGCTCTTCTACTTTGACTTCTAAAGTGTGATAGAGGTTGGCATTTTCTAAGGCGATCGCAGCTTGTCCCGATAGCATCCGCAACACTTCTACCCGCTTCGGCGTGAAAGCGCCAGCAATCACGTTGTTTTCTAGGTACAGGATGGCACTTAACTTACCTTGAGATAGGATAGGCGCACACAAAATTGATTTTGGTTTGTGTTGGGCAATGTAGGGGTCGGCGTTAAAGATTTCCTCGCGGCCCGAATCATTTAAAACGACATCTTTATGAGTTCTGGTGACGTAATTAAGTACCGAGATAGGCACTTGCCCAGAAGTTGATACTGGTAAAGATTCTAGCACTCGGACTTGATCTTTAGTCCCCGCCACTTCTATAACAAGTTGACCCTCTTTTGAGAGAATAAGCGATCCAGTTTCAGCGCCTGCGTTTTCTATCAAAATTTTCATTAACTTGGTGAGCAAGTTAGGTAGAACAATTTCGCTAGAAATGGCACTAGATGCTTTCATTACAGTTGCCAAGTCTAGCAACTCTGTTTGACCGCCTGTAATGGTGAAAGGAGGAATTGTCATCGTAGGATTGAAAGCGGTTTCCGTGACTGCAGGCGATCGCGCTATTAATTGCGGGTATTTTTCTTCTAGATGTTTAACTTTAGCTAAAGCTCCCCAGTGCATATAGGCATAATAAGCATCGGTCATGTAGGTGCGGGCAATCTTTTCTTTACCCCATGACAAATAGAATTTGGCAGCGAGTTCGTGAGCTAGTGCTTCTTCGTTGATGTACTCGTTTTCTTTAGCCAGAGCGATCGCTTTGTCGTACATCTCCATTGCTTCTACTTTTTCGCCTAAAACCCGATGCTTTTCTGCCTCGACCAAATAGAATTTATGCAGATGATTCATTGGGGCATAATCCGCCCAATTTTGCATTTTTTCTTGATTACTTTGTACGCGATCGCAAATTTTATGTTGCCCAGGCGTGGGGCTAGGGGCATACACCGCTAACCGTACTAGAGAATCGTAAAAATAAAATAGAGGAAGATGAGGTGTTGCGACTACTGCGTCCAAATACTTCTCTTCTATCTCAGAATTTTCAATCGCTTCAGAGTAATTTTCAAATAAATAACAAAGTATAATTTTATTTAAATATATGTAGGCCACTGCCGCTTTGTCATTTGCTTCCTGGTGCAGGGGCAATCTTATCTGCTCATCGCAGGCTTCACCCTGGAGACGGCAGGTATTTTCACTTTTTTCGAGCAGATTTAAGGTAGCCTGCCAATAAATTTCGTGATAATAAAGCGCTGTTTTCTGCTTGATTTTCTGAATAGCATTTCTGTTGATTGCCATTTCTCTTTCAAGGGAAGTCAGCTCTTGGCCGGTATAGTAAGAGAAATAAGAGTACACCAATAGACCAAAAGCACCAAATTCTAAATCTCCCATTTCCAATCCGCTAGAGTAAGCTGATAGCAAAGGCTCTAATGTTTGTCTCAGATGCTCTTTCCAAGGTCGGATAAATATATTTACTATGACGACTGTTTTGGCTTTGATTTCTTGAGCATTTAACTTTGACAGCAGACTTAAAGCTAATTGACCAAACTGATAACCCGAATCAATATCTCCCACAACTCCGCAAAGCAGAAGACCATAATTGGCATAAGCAATGGGAGAAACAGAAGCATTACCATATTGGACGGATAAATCTACTTGTTTGCACACAGTCAACGGCAACAGTGTAGGAGCAGCAATATATGCAGGAGCAAAGATACTTGATAAAAGTTTGATGGCTGCTAGTTTATAGCGATCGCTCATTCGAGGCAGGTCAATTAAATCCTCAATTCGCGTTCCACTCAAAATTGCCGCAGTTTCGCCTAGTGCCTGCCCAATATCGGACGGTTTCGGCTCAGAGGGAAACTCGACCCCTAATAGCTTTAAAACTTGTAGCGCTGTATTAACGGCTTCTAGCAGCCTGTTCTGCCCTATGTAAGCCTGCATCTGGACTTCGTACACTTTCACTTTGTCCAGCAGCGTTTTGGCGTAGTTTTGTACTATCTCAACGAATCTCTGCATTCCGTCAAAATCACCACTCAAATATGCTGATTCTGCTGCTTCCTCATGCAGCCTTAATGTCAGTTCATACCGATTCTCCCAGCTATCTACCGCTAACAGAGATAAACCCACTTGCAAATATTTGACGGCGGAATCGTGGGCTGTAGCAGCTTTGGCTTTCTGACCTGCAATCAGATTCAATTGGGCTAGTTCATATTTTTGGGATTCAGTGGTAAGTAAGTCAGTACCATAATTGAGTTGGTTAACTAAAGCGAAAATATTTTCTTTTCGGTCTTCTGGCGTTGTACTTTGCAGCAGCAGTTGACCGATTTTTAAGTGGGTTTCTTTTTTCTGCTCATCTGGAATCAAAGAATAGGCCGCTTGCTGCACTCTGTCATGTAAAAACTTGTAGTCAACTTTCACATCAGTTAAGGTAAAGCCCCCCGATTCTTCCTGACTAAATACGAGGGGAATTTTGTATTCATTGCTCAAAGGTAAAATCAAGCCAGCTTGAAGTGCTTCCCACAATTGCGCCGCCGTGACTAAGGATAATTCCTGATTGACAATCGCCAAAACTTCTAAGTTAAAAGTGTTGCCAATACAAGCAGCAAATTTTAATACTTTTTGTGTATACTCTGGCAATTTGCGTATGTTTCTAGCAATCAGCTCGACAACATTGTAATCGGTGATGCCGATCGCTTGAATTTGCTCAATATTCCATTGCCAACCCCCCTTTGTCCCCCCTTGGTAAGGGGGAATTAGGGGGGTGAAGTTATAAGTCAACAAATCTTCTTGATAGAGAGTTTTGAGGATTTGACTTAAGAAGAAAGGATTGCCCTGCGTTTTATTAAAAAGTAGAGAGGCGAAATTTCGCGTCTTTACAGACAGGGGTTCGGAACCGCCAGATTCATTTAAAGTATCCGCAATTAATTCTTCGACATGAACCAGATGTAATGGTTGAAGGACAATATTATTCACCGTCGCACCAGTTTGGCGAATCTTGTCAATCGTTTGCATCGTCGGATGAGTTGGATAAACTTCGTTATCTCGATATGCCCCAATCACCAATAAATACTCGCTATCAGAATCAGTTATTAGCAATTCAATTAATTTCAACGATGCCGAATCCGCCCACTGCAAGTCATCGAGGAAGATAACTAAGGGATGGTCAATAGTCGTAAATACGCCAATGAATTGTTTAAAGACGCGACTGAAACGGTTTTGAGCTTCAGTTGCCCCTAGCTCAGGTACGGGTAGCTGTTTGCCAATAATTAATTCGATTTGAGGGATAACATCAATGATGACTTGTCCGTTATCGCCTAAAGCGGATAACAGTTTTTCTTTCCAAGTTTGGATTTCTACTTCGCCTTCGGTTAGAAGTTGCTGAGTTAAGGATTGGAATGCTTGAATCAGAGAAGTATAAGGAATATTGCGCTTGAACTGGTCAAATTTACCTGCAATAAAATAGCCTCGTTGCCGCACAATGGGTTTGTGAACTTCATTGACCAAAACTGTTTTGCCTATCCCGGAATAACCGGAAACCAGCATTAATTCGGTGGAACCACTGGCAACGCGATCGAAAGTTTCTAGAATATTTTCAATTTCTTGGTCGCGACCGTAGAGCTTTTGCGGTATATTTAATTGCCCTGCTTTATCCGCACTTCCAACAACAAAGTTGGAAATATATCCGCTAGCCTGTAGTTTTACCAAGCAAGTTTCTAAGTCAAATTTTAGTCCCTCAGTGCTTTGGTAGCGGTCTTCAGCATTTTTAGCTAATAACTTCATCGCAATCGCTGAAATTTGGGGTGGGATTTCAGGATTTAGCTGGTGAGGGGGAATGGGAGTTTTGGCAATATGGCTGTGTACCAATTCCAGCGGGTCTGTGGAATTAAAGGGCAACTCGCCTGTGAGCATTTCATAGAAGGTAACGCCTAGTGAATAAAAATCAGTGCGGTAGTCTATTGACCGATTCATCCGGCCAGTTTGTTCTGGCGACATATAGGCGAGTGTGCCTTCGAGCAAATCTGGATGGCTGAGCGTCGAATTTTCTCGCTCCAGGCGCGAAGCGATGCTGAAATCAATAATTTGAACTTTTTCAGTGGCTGGGTTGATGATAATATTTTGTGGCTTTACATCTTTATGAATAATGTTATGTTTATGGATTTCGGCTAAGGCAGAGACAAGCTGGAGACCCAAAGAAAGAAATTGAATAATTGTGAGTTTTTTACGCTTCATCCAATCGTTGAGAGACTCGGAGCCTGAATCTTCTAATATTAGTGCTAAACCGTTGTTATAGCTTTCTAAACTAATGGCTTTGATAATCGCTTCTACGTTCAAGCTGTGCAGAATTTGATATTCGTGCCGCAAGCGGGTGATGTCAGAAAGAGTGGGATACTCAGCCTTTAGCGTTTTGACGATCGCGCTGGACAAGTCCGAATCCTTGCGAGCGCGATCGACTGAAGTTCTTATCCCGCTGTGGAGGGTTTCAACGAATTGATAGCCAGCTAAGTTGAGAGTCATTGTTATTCTAGCGATCGCAAGGGAATTGAGCGTGAGGTTCAGGCCGGTTTTAAAACTTAATTATTGTTAGAGCTGATTGTAACATAGCAATTTACTCAACAAAAGTTAGCCCAGTTTTTGCCGGGACTTTTCTACAAAGCGTAGACGAGCCAAGGGCAGCGAGTCAGAAGGGCTTTTCTACAGCCAAAAGTTCACTATCTTAGAAAGGCTATGCTTGCTTTTAGCGAACTATGCTGATCTATCTAGGATGCCCTAAAAATCTTAAAACATATTAAAAGTTAATAAAGTGTAATTTATTTATTGGCTTTTACTCTCCTTGGCTCCCTCGGATTGCGTTCAAGCGGATATCATTGAATTATATTTTTGTATCAATCAGTAAAGAAAATTTAACATTGTTAAATGTCATAAAAAATAAATTAACAAAGCTTCAAATGAGTTTCAGGAATTAACCAACTTTCTAAAAAACTGCTACAGTTAGTAGATGTCATTTTTGTGAGTTATTACCCAAATATAAAGAGCGAAAATGTCAGGAGTTGTCAAGATTCAAAGGGGGGAAACAGAATCTGAACTGAAAGCTCTTCTCGCTCAGAGTTAACAATGCTCACCGACAAGAACAACAGCAATCTCTGCATTGACCCAAAACCCAAACGGTACCAACAGTAGTGAGCGTTGATTTTATCTTGGGTTAGGCTGACTTTTTGATGATTAAATTTTAGTGATTTACCGGGGGCTTGTAATTCGCCCAATTTCGCTTTTTCCTTCTTCCTTCTACTATAATAAGTTGAATTCCTCAAATCAGCGCAAGTTTTATGACTATTGCCAAACCATTTGAATTGGAAGTCACCCATCTCCCAGACCACACTGAATTACCAGAGTCGGACGGTACTTTTGTGAAAAACTTTCAAGAACTTCCTCAAAGCATTATCCTGACTGATTCACTCCGACCAATATTGCAACGAATTCATCCTGACGGACGCTATCGTATCGGTCAAGATTGTGGGATTTATTGGCGTTTAACTGACCCTCTCGAACGCGGTGCCGAAGCACCCGATTGGTTTTATGTGCCGAATGTTCCTCCACTATTAAATGGTGAGGTGCGACGTTCTTATGTATTGTGGAAAGAATACGTTGCACCGCTGATTGTTTTGGAATTTGTGTCGGGTAATGGTTCAGAAGAGCGAGATAGAACGCCGCCACCAGAACCCGGTCAAGCAGAAGAACAAAAGGTGGGAAAATTTTGGGTTTACGAACAGGCGATTCGCGTGCCTTACTACGGCATTTATGAAGTGAAAAAAGCGGCTGTAGAAATGTATCATTTAGAAGACAATCGCTATCAGCGCATGAGTGTAAATGAGCGCGGTCGCTATCCGATTCCTCAGCTTGGAGTTGAGTTGGGCATTTGGCAAGGTGAATATGATGAGATGAATTTACCTTGGTTGCGTTGGTGGGATAGTGAAGGGAATTTGCTGTTAATTGGAGAGGAACGTGCCCAAGAAGAACGCCTGCGGGCAGAACGAGAAAGCCTTCGCGCGCAACAAGAAAGCCTTCGCGCGGAGGAAGAAAAAGAACGCGCTGATCGCCTAGCAGCAAAATTGCGCGAAATGGGGATTAATCCTGATGAGGTGTGATTGTTTTTAGGTTGTTAAATGGGGTGCGATTCCCTTCGGGATAGCTTCGCTCGCTTGTACTTTTTAAACAGCAGAAATATCAGAAACCCCAAAAGGGAGCTCGCACTTTCGATCTCCTCACCCCATTGTTTATATTAAGATTTCCTTAATTGCTTTGATCTGGTACAGAAATCGGTGATACAATCAACAGCTTAGCTAGGGGTGCCCGAATATCCGGGCTGAGAAAACACCCTTAGAACCTGAGTCTGGGTAATACCAGCGGAGGGAAGCTGTTTATCAAGGAAATTAAATATGCGTACCGAATGGATCGCTAAGCGTCAGGGCCAGAGCAATGTATCTCAAATGCACTACGCCCGTCAAGGTGTAATTACTGAGGAAATGCACTTTGTTGCTAAGCGAGAGAATCTCCCGCCAGAACTTATCCGCGCGGAAGTAGCGCGGGGACGGATGATTATTCCCGCTAATATCAATCACCCGAATTTGGAACCGATGGCGATCGGCATTGCGTCTAAATGCAAAGTCAATGCTAATATCGGTGCATCTCCCAACTCTTCCAATATGGAAGAAGAAGTTGACAAGCTTAAATTAGCAGTGAAATACGGCGCTGATACCGTGATGGACTTGTCCACCGGTGGCGGTAATTTGGATGAAATTCGCACTACGATTATCAAAGCTTCACCAGTGCCGATCGGTACTGTACCAATTTACCAAGCTTTAGAAAGCGTTCATGGTAATATGGAAAGTCTGACGCCCAATGACTTTCTTCACATCATTGACAAACACGCTCAACAAGGCGTTGATTACCAAACAATTCACGCCGGAATTTTGATCGAGCATTTGCCGTTGGTAAAAAATCGGTTGACTGGGATTGTCTCTCGCGGCGGCGGCATTTTGGCGCGGTGGATGCTGCATCACCACAAACAAAATCCCCTCTACACTCACTTTAACGACATCATTGAAATCTTCAAAAAATACGATGTTTCGTTTAGTTTGGGAGATTCTTTGCGCCCCGGTTGCACTCACGATGCGTCGGATGATGCTCAATTAGCTGAACTCAAAACTTTGGGACAATTAACTCGCAAAGCTTGGGAACATGATGTGCAGGTAATGGTGGAAGGGCCCGGCCACGTGCCGATGGATCAAATTGAGTTTAATGTCAAGAAACAAATGGAGGAATGTTCGGAAGCACCCTTCTATGTTTTGGGGCCGTTGGTGACAGATATTGCGCCTGGGTACGACCACATTACCTCAGCAATTGGGGCGGCGATGGCTGGTTGGTACGGTACTGCAATGCTGTGTTACGTGACACCGAAGGAACACTTAGGATTGCCGAATGCTGAGGATGTCCGAAACGGGCTGATTGCTTACAAAATCGCGGCTCACGCTGCAGATATTGCACGGGGCCGTCCGGGTGCGCGCGATCGCGATGATGAACTCTCGAAAGCGCGTTACAATTTCGATTGGAACCGTCAATTTGAGCTGTCATTAGATCCAGAACGGGCAAAGGAATATCACGACGAAACTTTGCCGGCGGATATCTACAAAACTGCTGAATTCTGTTCAATGTGCGGGCCTAAGTTCTGTCCGATGCAGACTAAGGTTGATGCCGATGCTTTGACGGAATTAGAGAAGTTTTTGGCTAAGGAACCTGTAGCCCAAAGCTAATTGGATTAATTCGTAGGGTGGGCATTGCTCACCTTACTTAATCCTAAAGCTGTTTCGTTTCTTGTGGGGCGGCCATCCTGCCCGCTCAAAAGTAGGGTGCTGATGGCGCACCTTACTTAAGGTTAGATTAAAAGCAGTTTCCGAAAAGGAGAATTGCGATGTTCCCTTGCAGGTACTTTTTTGTTACCCAGGAATCCAGAATTTTATCGAGATTGGGAAGAGCAAAAAAAGTAGCTATTTGCTCTTTAGTTAATAGTTTGCCATCTTAGTCATGCCCAAATTCTTTATTTCGCCTTGTCGATATAAAACTCTTCATCAACTCAATTTCGTCTAAACTGCACTAGCCTCGCAAACCCAGTTTGCAAGAATGAAGAGAATTGCTACCGCGATAGTCAATTAGCGGCCTACCCTGTACTGGTAAACTAACTGAGCGTCGGGATTGATTTCGCTGCTTAAGAGGCATTCCGTTTCCCGATTCAAGGAACTAGCGGCGGCTTCAAACGCTAATCTCATGCCGCCTCTTCCTGAGAATAAGTCAATAAAACGGATTTTTTTCATGGCTATTAAGCCGGTGGTGAAAACTCATATTTTGTGCTATTTTTTAATGGAGGCAGAGCCTCTAGATATTCATTACCAGGCAGAGCCTGGTAACGAGAAATATGGAGGCAGAGCCTCTAGATATTCATTACCAGGTAGAGCCTGGTAACGAGAAATTTTCAATTCGTAGGGTGCGTTAACGCCGTGTAACGCACCGCCAGCCTCATGCACCATTTGAGCTAGGTAAAAGATTTACCTGGATATGTTAGCTCGCGCTGTCTGTTGACACGTTGAAAGAATGCGGCGATCGTTTGCGCTAATTGTGCGAATAGAATGCAGATTTGTTAGCTGAGTATTGACTTCAACTGTTTGAATTTGTCCGCCTGACATGGTTTTCCCGTACAGTGTATTTCCCTCAATTTTACCAGTGAAGCACGCAAAGTCCGATCGCGGCGCGTAGATTGCACCAACGACGCGATCGTTCTGACGTTGAAACACGATATAGTTTTGAAGAACTTGGTTGGGCTGTGGCGAATCTCCGTACAGGTAAATACCATCTGGCAAAGCAGCAACATTAGTCTTAGAGGGATTTTGTTGTGCTTGAAGCGGTTGTTGCTGAATCCCAACACCAATTAGTGTCAGAGGACAAATAAAGGCTGTTGCCAGTAGTTTCCATTTCCTTTTAATAGATGCAGGTAAAATCATTACTGCTTCTCCTTGCGCGTCATCTAACATTTTAAAACAGTCTTCTCTAGTTAATATCTCACTCAGGTTATAATTTCGCTGTGCTAAAATAGGCCTATTGGTAGAGACTCTCAACCTGAAAGCTTGCGCTTGTTTAGCACCGAAAACTTTATTTTCCCTTGTCCTCCAAGTACCTGAGCTGATTTTGATAAAATTAGAGCAGACATAGTTTCTAATCCCACCCAATAAAACACCGATCTAAGGTTGATGCCGATGCTTTCACGGAATTAGAGAAGTTTTTGGCTAAGGAACCTGTAGCGCCAAGCTAGTTCCTAGGGTGAGCGAAAATACTCGGCTCACCCTTCCCAATTCACCAGGCGCTAACTTTTTGTTTGGTAGAGCACAAAACATTCTGGATCACTTCTAGAGCAACAGCTTTAACTACATTAATACTTACACTATTACCCAGTTGATGATAAGCTTTATCATCATTAGGATGCAGAATAAAACTATCGGAAAAACCTTGTAACCGCGCCGCCTCGCGGGGAGTAATCCTGCGGACTCGGTTATGAGAGTAAACCCCTAATCTATTAGCATCACTGGCAACAATTGTTACAGAAATTTTCTGCGGATCGAGAAATTTATATACTTCAAAGGAAAAGTTACCGGATACAGGTTTGTATTGATTGTTGTTCCGTTGCAGGTACTTTTTTGTTACCAAGGAATCCAGCATTTCATCGAGATTGGGATGAGAAAAAAAAGTAGCTATTTGCTCTTTAGTTAATAGCTTGCCATCTTGGTCAGCGCCAAATTCTTTATTGCGCCTTTTCAAGATAAAAAGATTCATTAATTCAATTTCGTCTAAACTGCACTCGCCTCGCAAACCCAGTTCCCAAGAATGAATCGAATTGCCGCCGCGATAGTCAATTAGTCGCCTACCGTGCAAGCGACTGAAATCATTGTTAACTATTTGTTTCAACGCATTAACAAATTCTGGCGAACAATCATATTTTGGTTCTGGATTGTCTTCCAAAATATCTGCAACTGTGACAGGTTGACTTAACGGGGAAAAGAACGATAGCTGTTGATGACTAGAGGAATGCGAATCTTTTGGGCCTAAGTCGGAAATTAGCTTAAATTGGGGCGAAGCATTTAAAATTCCTACTAGGTAAACTCGGACGCGGTTCTGAGGTAAACTAAAGTTAGAGCTGTTGAGCAAAAAATAATCGAAGCTGTAACCTCGGCTTTTGATTTCGCCCTTAATAGTTTCGAGGGTTCTGCCGCCGTCGTGGCTGACAAGCCCCCGCACGTTCTCGAAAATAAATGCTTGAGGTTTAAAGGTATCAATTAACCTTGCAATCTCAAAAAATAGGGTGCCTCTGGTGTCTCCAAAGCCCTCTTTTTTGCCAGCATAGGAGAAAGACTGACAAGGAAATCCCGCTAGTAAAATTTCATGTTCAGGCAGTTTGTCAATTAATCGGATGTCGCCTAAAGGTGTGTCGGCAAAGTTTTTATGGTAAACTAATTGAGCGTCGGAATTGATTTCGCTGCTTAATACGCATTCTGTTTGCAGATTCAAGGAACGAGCGGCGGATTCAAACGCTAATCTCATGCCGCCTATTCCTGAGAATAAGTCAATAAAACGGAGGGTTTTCATAGCCTTAAACTGGCTGGTTAAGATTGATATCTTGCACCATTTTTAACATGAGGCAGAGCGAAAGCATCTGCGTTACCAGGTAGAACCTAGTAACGAGGGGAATCGCACTTTTGCCTATTTTTTGCTAGCCATCCACTTTTGAAGATCATTAATCGTAAAAACTGTTTCAAAGTCCAATCCAACAGAGCGATAAAACTCCGCACCACCTTGCTCTCTGTCAATCAGCGACAACACCCGATCGACCTTATAACCCGCACCGCGCAACCTCTCCACCGCCTGCATCGCCGACTTACCCGTCGTCACCACATCCTCCAAAACCGCTACATTCGTCCCCTCTGGCAACAGCGGCCCCTCAATATAGGCCATTGTCCCGTGTCCCTTCGTCTCCTTTCTGACAATTAGCGCCGGAATCGATCGACCTTCCAGAGCCGAAACCACACTCACAGCAGTTACAATCGGGTCAGCACCCAAAGTCAAACCGCCCACAGCTTGCACATCAGACGACAGCATCGACAACAGCAAACGTCCCGTTGCCAAAGCACCTTCAGCGTGCAGCGTCACCGGTTTGCAGTTAATGTAATAAGAACTTTTCTGCCCCGAAGACAGCATAAAATCGCCTTCGCGATAGGCAAACTCGCACAACAAATCTAGAAGTCGATCGCGCAACACCTTTAAATCCGCAGCATCCATAACTCACACCCTATAAAAAACACAAATAATCCGCCGATAATCAGTTTATCAAAAAATTGGGTTGAAAATCCCGTCTTTCGCTTGACCGAAGGCATCCAGGATAAAAGCCCCCGGATTCATTCCAACGCGCCAACTCAGGACCGGTGAAATAAAAAACCTGTCTCCGATGAAACTTGCCCCCGAATTTATCCGTGGGGTCAATGCTTCAATTCTAAAATCTAAAATCTAAAATCTAAAATCGCTTGACGGCTTTTTGATAGAATACACATGGTTGTAATTCCCAAGGTGGGCGGTTGTGAAGCGGCTTTTAGTCGGCACCCTCGAACCTGAAAGCTTTTTAAAAGCAAAAAGAAGGGTAGCGAAAACCTTGTAAAACAGAGCTGGGGAATCAACGCATTCTCACCCACCAGAAAATCAATAATTTGTTTCAATCAAGTAGGGTGGGGCACACCCGAACTCTAGGTTCGTACCCTAGTACGCTTTTGGAGATAGACCCTCTGGGGTGGTTGTGAGTTAAGCTGGTCAATTGGTGCAATTGCACGGTTGAAAAGTTTGAGTATTGCCGAAAGGACGCAACATTTTAAGGTCAGTCGCTGAATTAAGAATCCCTGTCCTTTAGGTCAGGGAGTGTCAAAGTGGAATCGGAATTAATTAAGGAGGCCCAAATATATGAGTCAAAAGTTAAAAAGCCTGAGCGGCGCGTTGATTCTCGCTGTCGCCTCTGCTGCAATGGCATCCGTCAAACCAGCTCAAGCACAAACAGAGCGATTTCATCCAATTGCCGACGACTTCAACCGACAATTTTTTCAAGCTTCAGGAGACTTTTACCACAACGTCAGCTTGCAAGGTTACTTGGGCGACTATTTAGGCATCGGTTCCCCCAGCGGCGTCGTTGCCTTTCCCGAAAAAGAAATTGAGCGGGATGCTAGTCGCGTCAACGGCTTCTACCGACGAGTAATGCAGCGGCAAGTTTCCAGCGATCCGATTCTGCGCGTCCCAGATGCCGTCAATCCCTTCGATGCCTCAATCATGGCACTGCCTCCAGCTTGCCAGCTAGCACCTCAACCGAGCGGCTGTTTCCCCACTCCCGCCGGACTCCAAGATCAGTTTACACTTCCAACACAGCAGGAAGGTTCACCGACTGATCAAGGGCCCGTTAGAGGACTTTATCAAGTATCGCCCCCTGGCAAAAATTAATCGATCGACAGTTGCGAGTTTTGAGCCGAGGCGGGTTTACTCTCATCTCGGATTTGTATTAGAGAGAAAGTCTGAACCCGCCCCAAAAATTCATGTTTTGGCAATCCTTTCGGTAAACGCGCCACTGGCTTTCTTTTAACTATCGCGGTTATTTTACAGGACTAAATATTATCCAATATTTATCGAACAATGCTGCCGTCAGGCATGATTGTTCCTTTCAAAATAGCTTCCCCCAAAATCGCTCCCGCCAAGTTCGCTCCCCTAAGATTTGCCCCGGTCAAATTCGCGCCTCTCAAATCAGCTTTGCCAAGGTTTGCCCACCGGAAATCTGCCGCGCTCAACTGTGCAAAACTGAGATTTGCCCGGAAAAGATATGCTCCAGTGAAGTGAGATTCTCCGAGGTTAGCTTTAGAGAAATTAGCTGCATAGCAATGTGCTTCAATCAATTCGGCTTGAGTCAGATTAGCTTGACTGAGATTAGCACAGTTGAGGTTCGCGCCCATCGCATTAACTCGAAACATCACCGCACCGATTAAATTCGCATCTGCGAAATCGGTTTGTTGGAGATTAGCAGCGGTGAGGTCAGCCCCAATTAAATTAGCACCGCTCAAATCAGCTCCCCTAATGTCTGCTGCTCCGAGGTTAGTTCCAGTTAAATTAGCTTTAATTAAATTAGCTTCGAGCAGTTGCGCTCCAGCAAGATTTGCTAAACTGATGTTGGATTCGGCGAGGTTTGCCGCAATTAATTTAGCCTTAAACAAATCGGTCTTAAAAAGGTTAGACCGCCAAAGATACGCACCTCTGAGATTTGCTTCGGCGAGGTTAGCTTCGCTGAGATCCGGTTCTATATTTGGGTTGAGACTTCTCCATTCAATCCAAGTAACTGCACCTTTTTTTAACAGCGCTAAATGCTGTGTATTTGCCATAATTGCATCTCCTTTAACGGCTATTCCTTGCGACCAAAAATTGTTGGATTTTCTCGACCCGTCACATTTTCCACCGCCGCAATTGCTGCCTGGGAACCTGCTATAATATCTCGTTCTGCGCCGCCGAGGTACAGCCGTCCGAAACTGCCTACAGCCTGAACCTCTAAGATGTTAATAGATGCGCCTTTTTCTGCTTCATTGGCCGCCAGCGCTGCATAGGCCGCCGGTTCTACTTCTAATACGTAAAGCGTTTGTCCCGCCAGCAGCAACTGTCCGCGGCGGGTGCGGTTGATTAATTGTGTTTGGTGGGGGTCAATGTTGCGAATAATTTGACTGGAAATCACTCGCGGTTTGATACCTTCTTCTCTGCGGACTCCCATGAATTCTAGAATTGCTTTGCCTGCGGCCCGCGTTTCCCCCTGCTGGCCCGAGTGTACTTCCAGAAGGCCGTACAAGCGTTCGACTATCTGCACTCCTGGGCGCACGGAGGCAGATTTGAGGGCGACATCGGTAATTCGGTTAATTTCGATACCGGGGGAGATTTCTATCCACAGCGACGCATCCCCCGGCAGCGGCAAGAATCCGGCGGCGATGGTGCCGATGTATGCTGCGTGCTGCGGCTGCAAGTTGTCTAGAAATACGTAGCTGCGTAGCTCTATACCCAAAAGTTTTTATCTCCGTCGATCGAGTTCCAACACTTATCTGTGCAATATCTGAGTTTACCTTTTTTTGTAAACAACACCTTGTCTATTGTCGGGACTGCCGGAGTGCCTCATAACCGAGTGAGGTGCCAGACCCGCGATTTCTAGTGCCGGAGTGCCTCCGCGAGCAATCTTATATTTTGTGCGCCCGCTAAAAATTTGATATCAATCTCTAGTTATACGTAGAACCTAACAATGTTTACTGCTAGAGGTGGATTTAAATTTAAAAGCCAATCGATATAGTTGTGATAGTTAAAGATTTTAGCCAACAGAGAGCATTTGAATTATGAAACGTTCTGATTTATCCAAAGCAATCGGTGCAGGTATTATAGCTGCTGGTTTAGCCATAGCACCAGCTCATCTGCCTGCTTCAGCTCAGACAGATACAACTGGCGGTACTAACAACACTACAACCACCACCACTCCTCGCTCCGATGTCTACAATGCTGAAAGCGATCGCGATTTTGATTGGGGATGGTTGGGCTTACTCGGCTTATCTGGCTTGTTAGGTTTAATACCCAAAAAACGTGAAGAAAATGTCCGCTATACCACTACAACAGCCGATCGCGACCCAGCAGTCCGCACTGACTACCGCTAAGAATCGAGTCTTAGTGCTGTGGGCATCCTGCAGGGACAGGATGTTTTACCCTGTCCGACGATAGCCAATAATAATCAAAAAACCTCCATCTGTGGGGTTTTTTTATTGGAGATGATGCGCGATCGAACGACCATAAAATTGGTTAAATCTGAGATATGGCACTATTGTCAATAAGCTTTTTATGAACAGGCAAGATGCCTGTTCCACAAGAAAATTCACTTTTTGTGGAACAGGCATCTTGCCTGTTCCTGACAATGGTGCCACATCTCAGATTTAACCCACATTCCGCACCCCCAACTGGCACATAGACGGATTGAGGGCGTAAAAGTGAATCATCCGAGACAATAATGAG
>NZ_JAUBTT010000216.1:0-3753 GCF_036705125.1 Microcoleus sp. B7-D4 | reverse complement strand
CTCGGTGTGGCGGATACCATCAAACACGGCATCTCGATACCAACGGAGTGCAAGGGGCTTATCCCACGAATAGTTAAAAGAAGCCGATCGTGGGGTACGTGAAGCGGACTGTTGTGACATAATAATATTCTCAATTGCTTGAACCAATTGAGAAAACAGCAGTCATCGGGGTGCAACCCGGTGGCTGTGTTGCTTTCTCTTACTTTTGACGATCGCAGCATTCAGGCTAAAGTGTCAATACTGCAACTGTTAAGTTTTGTTGCCAACAGAACGGGACTACTTACTGTCACTCACGTGACACAAGTGAATACTTGATATTAAGTTCACTGCTTATTTATCTCTATTTTTACGAATAGCCGCCAACTGTTGGCGGCTACGCCAGAAAATACAGGCAGAGACACAAACAGGCAAGGCAAAAAATAGCCAATAAAAAACCCCCCTTATTAAGGGGGGCGGTAGGCTGGGAGGTAGCTGGGGCTAAAAAGCTTCTACGATTCTAGTTTCTTCACTTACTCCCAGATAGTGCCTGAGAATTACATCTACACTGTTACCGCAGGAAGTAGCAATATGTAATAGTGCGTTGTTGTTGTGCTTGTTAGCCTGTGCTGTAAGCGTGATGTAAGTGTGACGGGTATGATATAGGGAGAGATAGCCTGATATCTTGCCTTCCTCTACTAATCGAGCAACTACTCCGAAATACCAGTAATCTGTCTCAGTACCATCTTTGAGTATTCTCTTTTGCTTGTACCCTCTCCAAGTTTGTGCAACGCTCGATTGTAGTCTGTGTTTCCCTTTTTTGTTTGGAAAAACTAACTCGCTTGAACTTTCACTTTTTAACTTTAACAATAGCTCCCTTAATCGAGAATTCTCACTAAAGTAGAAAAGTCTTACCTCACCTGTTTTGGTTTCTTTTACCTTTTTTGTTGACGAGCCTAGCGACTTGCTAAACCGAATTAAATTGCGCTCTAAATCAACATCCTTCCACGTGAGAGGTAATGCTTCAGAAGTTCTACACCCGGTTAAAAAGTAAAACTCGATCAAGGGAGCGTACAGAATTACAGCTTTAGACTTGGATTCATAAAAAGCCTTGATAATAATCTTGCATTCTTCCTTACTAAAAGCACGTCGGTCGTCTTCAAGTTCTTTTTCGTCTAACACCTCGTGCCATTCTTTTTCCTCTCCGTTTACTATTTTAGATGCGTACTTTTGCTGCGTTGTAACAGCGGGTGTGCTGAACTTATCAAGTGCAAACGGGTTTTCGGTGGTTGCATTAACCAACATCCCTTTGGATTTGGAAAACTCAAATGCCTGATTTAACTCAGACAAAAAATACGTTTTTTTTGATGATTTGATTCTAGACAATACTAGAATCAAATTTTGTTTGTCATCCAATCGGATTAAATCAATGCTTAATCCTGACTGAGTAAATGCTTTGGTTTGATTGTTCCAGATTTTACCGTAAATCAAATTTGAGAATTGTGTCTCATACCTGACTTTGAACGTTGTTTCCTCAATAACAGTCTTTTTCCACTCTAGGTAAGCTTCCCACATCTCCCCTACTGTTATTTCGGGTTCAAGCTGTACTGTACCTGGTAATTGAAGTACATCGGCCAGTTTGGCATATTTACCTCCCCCTAAGCCGTACTTGGCAAGTGTCGGGTCAAATAGCTTCTCCCATTCAGTGTGGTCAAGGTCAGCCTCCATAGCGATCGCTAACTGGGTAGCCCGTTTCCAGTCCTCTGGATTGTCAGCACTAAACCCGTATTTAGTCAGGTACAGGTAACTAGGCTTTCCTTTAAGGGATTTACCTTTTAACTGTTCCCATAACGGCGTGTGACGCTTAGGAAACCCTAATCGGAGTGATTTACCGTCACGGGTGACACTAACATCGCAGGACTGTTGAGGACGTTTATCGGCTCTCATAGGTTGTTCTTCCTGAAACTATTGGTTTGTCAAGGTTCTGGGTTTTCTAGACGGATTCTAGATTTCTGCACTTATGTGCATTTTTATGAGCAGCCGCCAACTGTAGGCGGCTACTTCCTAGAATAGCATAGCAGATTTTTAGTAGACTTGTTTGAGTTCGGAGATTTCCGTGTGGATGGCGCTGCGGAGTTCGTCGATTCCGCTTCCGCTTTGGCAAGAGGTTTCGAGAATGGCTTTGATGTTGGGATATTTGTCGCGCAAGGCTTTGCGGTTGAGGTCCAGGGGTTGTTCGTCGCACTTGTTGCCGACGAGGATGACGGGGGAAGCGTCGCCGAAGCTTTCGATCAGTTTCAGCCAGTATTCGAGGCGGTTTTCGTCTTCGCTGGTGCGGCAGTTGCACACGAGGAGGTAGAGGCTGCGTTTGGTAAGGAAAAATTGGTGGGTGGCGTGGTAGATTTCTTGTCCGCCGAAGTCCCAGACGTTGAGTTTGACTTGTTTGGTGTTGACTGTAATTTTCCAGTCTGTGATGTTGAGTCCGTCGGTTTGGGGCTCGTTGGGGTTGTATTTGTTGTCGATGAGGCGGTTGATCAGGGAGGTTTTGCCGACGCTGCCTTGCCCGACGAGGAGGACTTTGGCTTCGTTGAGGGGGCGGACTTCGCCGCTGCGGAGTTGGCGCAGGTAGTTGAAAATGGCGGCGGGAGTACCGGGTTCTTCGTTCTGGTTTGCAGACCCTAGAACTTCTGGAGAAACGGGCAGGGGATTGTGGCGAAGATCGAGGTATTTAAGTTGTGGCAGTGTTTCTAAGCATTCAGGAATCTTTTCAATCTGATTGAAACGGAGGTCAAGCAGTGTCAGATTCGACAGTTGCCCGATCGCCTCTGGAATGGAGGTAATCTGATTGCTATCGAGGTCAAGCCGTGTCAGATTCGACAGTTGGCCGAGCACCTCTGGGATGGAGGTAATCTGATTGCTACTGAGGGAAAGCCGTGTCAGATTCGACAGTTGGCCGAGCGCCTCTGGGATGGAGGTAATCTGATTGCTACGGAGGGAAAGCCGTGTCAGATTCGACAGTTGCCCGAGCGCCTTTGGGATGGAGGTAATCTGATTGCTACGGAGGGAAAGCCCTGTCAGATTCGACAGTTGCCCGAGCGCCTCTGGGATGGAGGTAATCTGATTGCTATCGAGGTCAAGCCGTGTCAGATTCGACAGTTGCCCGATCGCATCTGGGATGGAGGTAATCTGATTGTAACTGAGGTAAAGCCTTGTCAGATTCGACAGTTGCCCGATCGCATCTGGGATGGAGGTAATTTGATTGTCACCGAGGTCAAGCAATGTCAGATGGGACAGTTGCCCGATCGCATCTGGGATGGAGGTAATCTGATTGCTACTGACGAGCAGCCATGTCAAATTTGATAGTTTGCTGATCGCATCTGGGATTTGGGTAATCTGATTGCTACTGAGGTTAACCAGTGTCAGATTCGACAGTTGCCCGATCGCCCCTGGGATGCAGGTAATCTGATTGTGACTGAGGTTAAGTATTTTTAAGTTGGTTAATTGAAGAACAGCATCAGGAAACTCAGTTAACTTATTCCTAACCAATTCTCTTTTCTCTTCATAGAACTTCTCCCCCAACCGCAACGTTTCAAGCTGCGTGCACTTGCCAATCTCCGGCGGCAATTCCTCCAAGTCCAGCCCCGACAAATCCAGTTGGGTCAATTTTTCCTCGGCTGCTTGGTTAATTCGCCGCACTGCTTGGTTGAGTCGAGGGGGGATATTATTCCCCGCCCCTCTCAGTTAGATCCGGACGTGCTGGTTTCCCCGCATCCGGCT
>NZ_JAUBTT010000077.1:14447-43355 GCF_036705125.1 Microcoleus sp. B7-D4 | reverse complement strand
GTCAACAGTCAACAGTCAACAGTCAACAGTCAACAGTCAACAGTCAACAGTCAACAGTCAACAGTCAACAGTCAACAATCATGTATGAGTGCAACCGGAAGTGATATGATTAACCGGATTTGATATGACTCGCTGGTCTCTCCCTCTAAGATTATAAAATCTACTAATTTCAACTACCAATTTAAATTACTTTTAGGACGAATATGTTTCCTAAACCCCTCAATCGTTTGGTTACAAAAATTATCGGCAAAGTTCCATTACAAACGGTGCTCGTGGTTCCTTTTTTAGTGCAAATTGTCGGTACGGTTGGAGTTGTAGGTTGGCTATCTTTCCAAAACGGTCAGCGGGCAGTCAACGATGTTGCCGCTCAGTTGCGAGAAGAAATTAGCGATCGCATCAAAGACCGCATGGAAAATTATATGTCAATTCCCCACATTGTCAATCACCTGAACGTTCAAGGCATAAAATTGGGGCAGTTGAACCTAGAAGAAAAGCAAAAACTCGAACATCATTTTCTCGAACAAATTCAATATTTTGATTCTATCAGCATCATTTACACAGGCAAAGAAAATGGAGAACACTCTGGAGCAATCCGCACTAAAAATGGGATTTTGATATCGGCTGCTGACAGCTCTACTGGCAATAAGTTAGCTCGATATACTGCGGACTCTCAGGGAAACCGCGTTCAATTAGTGCAAATTTCACCCAATATTTACGACCCGCGAACTCGCCCTTGGTACATAGCTGCCGCTGCGAGCAAAAAACCTATTTGGACTCCAATTTATACGGATTTTTTGACGAGGGAACTGGCAATTACTGCTGCTTTGCCTATCTACGACGACGCTGGCAAATTGTTAGGAGTAGCTGGTAGCGATTTGCTCTTTTCCCGAATCAAAGAATTTCTCGTCAGCCTCAAAATTGGCAAGTCGGGGCAAACTTTTGTGATGGAGCGATCGGGGATGTTAATTGCTACTTCAACCTCGAGTCCAGAATTCGTGGTGGAAGGTAAAGAAACCAGACGTATTAAAGCTTCAGAAAGCGAGAATCCGGTAATTCGCCAAACTGCACAACATTTAGAGAAATCCTACGATAGCTTAGCTAAAATTAATAATTCTCAACAACTTACTTTTGATGTTGATGGCCAGCGAAATTTTATTCAGGTAGCTCCTTTTAAAGACGATCGAGGGTTGGATTGGCTGATTGTAGTAGTTGTACCAGAGTCTGACTTTATGGAGCAAATTAACCTCAACACGCGCACGACTTTTTTACTGTCGCTTGCAGCATTGATGGGGGCGACAATCCTGGGGATTCTTACTGCTAAATGGGTTGTTCAGCCGATTTTAAGATTAAATGCGGCGGCGAAAGCTTTGGCCCGGAATGAATGGGATACAAAACTCACTCTGAATCGCGAAGATGAACTCGGAGAACTTGCCACTGCTTTTAACAGCATGGCCGAGCAATTGCAGCATTCATTTACTTCTCTCTCGGAAAGCGAAAACCGAGTAAAACAATTTTTCAATGCAGTACCGCTAGGGATTTTTATTGCAGATCCCAACGGTCAACCTTACTACATTAATCCTACCGGAGAGCAACTTTTATCTCAAGGAATTGTACCAACAAATTCCGAAAGTTTACGTCAATCCTACCGAGTTTATTTAGCGGGTACTCAGGAAATTTATCCGGCGGAACGCGACCCAATTTTAAATGCTTTGCAGGGTAAAAGTGTAACTGTTGATGATATTGAAATCTCCTCGACTGACAAAACTGTTCCCCTGCAAGTTTGGGGAACTCCTATTTATGACGCTCAAGGAAATATTATCTACGCGATGTGCGCTTTTCAAGATATTACAGAACGCAAACTAGCGGAGAAAGTATTAAAGGAATACAACGACAATTTAGCAGTGCAAGTTGCAGAACGTACCGCCGATCTTGCCAAGGCAAAAGAAAAGTTTTCTAAAGCTTTTCGTTTAAGTCCTAATGCGATTACCCTGACTAGAATTAGCGATGGTCGCCACATAGAAGCCAATGAGAGCTTTTGTCGAATGATGGGTTACAGTCACGAAGAAATTATTGGAAAAACAGCGGTTGAACTCAATTTCTGGGCGAGTTTGGGAGAGCGCGATCGCATGATTCAAATGTTAAAGAATAAGACGGCTCTTCACAACTATGAGCTGAGGTTTCGCAATAAAAGTGGTACAGAAAGAACGGCACTGCTGTCGATAGAAACCATCGATATTGACGGAGAAGCTTGTTTCTTGTCGATTTCTAGCGATATTACCGAGCGCCAAAAAGCAGAAACTGCCCTCCGGGAAGCAGAAGAAAAGTACCGCAACATTTATGAAAATGCTTTGAATGGAATTTTTCAAACTGCTATTGACGGGAAATATATCAGCGCTAACCCCGCTTTAGCTAACATCTACGGTTACGACTCGCCTGCAGAATTAATAGCAGCACAGCCGAATTTCCATAACCAGCTTTACGTGAAACCCAACCGTCGCGAAGAATTTGCAGCGCTGATGAACGAGTACGGGATACTATCAAACTTTGAATCGGAAATTTCCCGCAAAGATGGCAGTATAATCTGGATTTCGGAAAATTGTCGCGCTGCCTGCGATGAAGCAGGAAATCTACTTTACTACGAAGGTTTTATTAAAGATATTACTGATAACAAACAAGCGGAAATCAAACTGCAGCAGGCGAAAGAAGCGGCCGAAGCGGCAAACAAAGCGAAGAGTACCTTTCTCGCCAATATGAGCCACGAATTACGATCGCCCCTGAACGCGGTCATCGGCTTTGCTCAAGTCATGATCCGCAGTAAAACGTTGTCTCAGGAAAATCAAGAAGATGTTGCAATTATCCTGCGGAGTGGGGAACATTTACTGGCTTTAATTAACCAAGTTTTAGACTTGTCAAAAATCGAAGCAGGACGCACGACGATTAATGAAAAAAGCTTCGATTTGTACCAAGTCATAGACGATTTAGAAGATATGTTTGCTCTCAAAGCTGAGCAAAAAGGTTTGCAATTAATCTTCGACAGAGACGCAGAAGTTCCCCATTACATTTGTACTGATGAAGTTAAATTGCGCCAAGTTTTAATTAATTTGCTCAATAATGCAATTAAATTTACTTCAGAAGGGGGAGTGTCGATGCAAGTCAAAGGAGGAAAACGGAATATACATAAAAACAGCACTGACCAATTGCCGGGCCGCTACTGGCTGCATTTTGAAGTTCAAGATACTGGTGCAGGCATTGCTGCTGAGGAAATCCATCAGTTGTTTGAAGCATTCGTGCAGACGAAAACAGGTAAAGATTCTCAGGAAGGAACGGGTTTAGGTTTAGCTATTAGCCGCCAGTTCGTGCAATTAATGGGAGGTGAAATTACTGTTAGCAGCGAGATCGGAAAGGGTGCAGTATTTCAGTTTGACATTCAAGTTCATCTGGTTGAAGCTAGTGATATTGAAAGCAAAAAAACTCAACGCCGAGTTGTTGCCCTCGAACCGAATCAGCCGAGTTATCGCTTGCTAATTGTGGACGACAAACCTTTGAACCGCCAACTGTTGGTAAAACTTCTCAGTCCACTCGGATTTGAGTTGAGAGAAGCGAATAACGGTAAAGAAGCGGTTGATATTTTTATGGAGTGGGAACCGCATCTGATTTGGATGGACATGAGAATGCCTGTGATGGACGGCTATGAGGCAACGAAACAGATTAAAACTACAACTGGCGGGCAAGCAACGGCGATTGTGGCCCTAACTGCTAGCGTTTTGGAGGAAGAACGGGCGGTGATTCTTTCGGCGGGTTGCGATGATTTTATGCGGAAACCGTTCCGCGAGGAGGATATCTTTGTGGCAATGGGAAAACATTTAGGAGTACGCTATATTTATGAAGATCCAACCGCAGTAAGTGCCGGAGGTGTAGAGGAGTCAAGTCAGGAGGTGCTGACACCGCAGGCTTTCGCTTCTCTTTCTCCAGACTGGATGGCCCTATTCAAGCAAAGTATTTTGAGTGTGGACATGGAGGCGATCGCCACTTCGATCGCACAAATCGGCACTGTCAATCCCTCTCTTGCGGGCAAGCTTCAAGATTGCATTAATAATTTTGAATATGACAGAATTTTGAACATAATCGAACTCAGCGACAAACAGTAAATACCCGATGACTTCAACTTCCCCTAAAACCAATCGAGCTAATATTTTAGTAGTGGACGATACGCCAGAAAACCTGCGGCTGCTGGCAGGAATTTTGAGCGAAAAAGGCTATCAAGTTCGCCCGGTACCCAATGGCAAGCTAGCATTGTCTGCGGCTCAAAAAATACCCCCGGATCTAGTGCTGCTGGATATTATGATGCCGGAAATGGACGGCTATCAAGTTTGCCAGCAACTCAAAGCTTCTGAAATTACAAAAGACATTCCTGTTATTTTTATTAGTGCGATCAATGACGTGCTGGATAAAGTTAAAGCTTTTGGAGTTGGCGGAGTTGACTTTATTACTAAACCGTTTCAGGTTGAAGAAGTTTTAGCCCGGATAGAAACTCATTTAAAAATTTGTTCACTGCAACAAACTTTGCAAGAAAAAAATCAAGATTTAGCAACGGCGATCCACCAACTGCAAGCCACCCAAGAGCATTTGATCCAATCGGAAAAAATGGCAGCCCTGGGACAACTGATTGCCGGCATTGCCCACGAAATCAATACCCCCCTGGGCATTATCGGTTCTTCTGTTAATAATATATCTAATTTTTCCGACGAGTTTTTAGAAAATTTTCTTCAAATTTATCAAGAACTTTCTGAGGAAAGCAAAGCTTATTTTTTAGCTTTACTGTACAGAGCCACCCATCAAGAAGTTTTATTCACAAGCAGAGAGAAACGGAAATTTAAGCAGCAGTTGAGGGGGGATTTGATGGCAGAATCGGTTGAAAAATCTGATGAAATTGCGGATACTTTAGTTGACATGGAAATCTACGAAAACATCAAAGAGTTCTTGCCGCTTTTTAAATCGCCGGATTGCGAAGTAGTTTTAAATAGTGCCTACCAGTTTGCGAGCTTTAAAAAAAGTATTAGCCTGATCCAAAGAGCGACAGCGAAGTCTGGGAAAGTTGTATTTGCATTAAAAACTTACGCTCATTTTGATAGCCAACCAGAAAAAGTCCAGGCGAACTTGCACGAGGGCATTGAAACGGTGTTAACTCTTTATCAAAATCAACTGAAACACGGTATAGAAGTAGTTAAAAATTATGGAGATTTACCCCAAATTATGTGCTATCCCGATGACTTAAATCAAGTTTGGACGAATCTCGTTCATAATGCCCTGCAAGCAATGGATTATAAAGGTATTTTGACGATTGAAACTCGGCAGCAAGAAGCAAATATTTTACTCAAGTTTACTGATAACGGTAAAGGTATTCCCTCAGAAGTTATTCCCAAAATTTTTCAGCCATTTTTTACGACTAAATCGGCGGGCGAAGGTAGCGGTTTGGGATTGGATATTGTGAGAAAAATTGTGGAAAAACACGAAGGCACAATTGCTGTAGATTCTGTACCGGGGCAGACAACTTTTACAGTCTCGCTGCCAATTTATTAAACAAAACTTACCTGCAGGAGGCTGATTCCCTCTGACGGAAAGCATCCAGGATGCAAGCCCCCGGATTCATCCGTCCAGAAATAAAAAACCTGTATCCGATAAACAAACGCCCGAATTTATCCGTGGGGTCAATGCTTCAATTCTTTAATCTAAAATCTAAAATCTAAAATCGATTGACACTCGTTGCTGTCTCGTTGACAAATACAAGATTTATTAGGAGAAACCGGGTTTATCTTCGGAAGTCCTATTAAAATAAGATAGGGGACAGATATCCTGCATCTTTGCCCGAAATCTATAACGTAAAAGCAAGTCATGTCGGTAAACCTACTAAAATTTAAGCAGAGAGCAAAAGATGAATAAGCCTATAATTCTTTGCGTTGATGATGAACCAGATATCTTGAATACTCTCAAGATCCAGCTAAAAAATGAATTTAAGAATGATTACTTTTATGAATTAGCTGAAAGTGGTGATGAAGCTTTAGATCTACTTGAGGAGTTTCAAGAAGAAGCTCAGGTGATTGTGGTTGTTTCTGATTGGCTGATGCCGGGAATTAAAGGTGACGAACTTTTAATTAAAGTTCACCAAAAATATCCTAAAATTATTAAGGTGATGTTGACGGGTCAAGCGGATGCAGCGGCAGTTCAGCGGGCAGTAGAAGAAGCAGATTTATACTGTTGTTTGTACAAACCCTGGCAAAGCAAAGACTTAATAGAGACTATAAAATCTGGGCTGGCTAAGTTATGAAAAAACCTGTGATTGTTTGTATTGATGATGAACCTGACGTTTTGAACAGTTTAAAGATTGAACTGAAAAAGGCGATCGGCGATCGGTGTATAATTGAAACCGCTGAAGGGGGGGCTGATGCTTTAGAGTTGCTGGCAGATTTGCAGGCAGATGAATACGAGATTGCTTTGGTGCTTTCCGATTATATCATGCCGGATATTAAAGGGGATGAACTGCTCAGAAGAATTCACGAAAGCTCGCCGGAGACGCTGACTATTATGCTAACTGGGCAAGCAGATTTGGAAGCCCTTAGTAATGCTATTAAGTATGCGAAATTGTACCGTTATATTCCTAAACCTTGGCAAAATGAAGACTTGAAATTAACGGTTGTAGAAGCAGTTCACAGTTATTTGCAAGATCAAAAGTTAACAGATGAAATTCATAAGCGCCAAGAAGTAAACGAGGAGTTAAAGCTAGTAAATGAGGCCCTGTCGGCGAGTGAAAGCCGCCTGAGTCAATTTTTAGAAGCTTTGCCAGTGGGGGTATCTGTTTATCATCCCGATGGCTCGATCGCCTATTTCAACCAGGCAGCGCGGGATTTGCTGGGTGCAGACACTATCCCGGAAAGCACTGCGGAACAATTAGCTGCCACTTATCAACTTTATGTTGCCAATACTGATGAGCTTTACCCGCCGGATAATCTGCCAATTTTGCGGGCTCTCAAAGGAGAATCTGTTAAGGTTGACGATGTAGAAATCCGTCAAGATGGCAAAAGAATTGCGATCGAGATCAATACCACGCCGATTTTTGACGCTAGCGGAAATATTGTTTATGCGATCGCAGCTTTTCAAGATATTAGCGATCGCAAACAAGCCGAAAAAATAGTAGCAGATTACCACCACACCTTAGAAGCCCAAATTGACGAACGCACAGAACAACTGCAACAAGCCGCCTTAGCTGCTGAAGCAGCAAACAAAGCTAAAAGCACGTTTATTGCCAATATGAGCCACGAGTTACGCACCCCTCTCAATTCTATACTCGGCTTTGCACAAATCATGGAACCCAGCCCGGATCTTACTGTCGAAAACCGAGAAAATATGAGAATTATTCGGCGTAGTGGCGAACATTTGCTCACCTTGATCAATGAAGTCTTAGATTTGTCAAAAATCGAAGCGGGGCGGATGACACTCAACCCGAAAAATTTTGACCTCTACCGCTTGCTTGACGATTTGCAAGATATGTTTCAACTGCGGGTACATAATGAAGAATTGCAGTTGCATTTCCAGCGCGATGCTGACGTTCCTCAGTACGTGCGTACCGATGATATTAAACTGCGGCAAGTGCTGATTAATCTTCTGAGTAATGCGATTAAGTTTACGCAAACAGGCGACATCATCTTAAGAGTTATAAAGTTAGAAAGATCGGGATTTCTGGATTTATTGGAGAGTCCCACAGCTTGCTTTGATACCACAAGAACTATTCGGGATTTTTCGAGAACTAGCAGTGAGTTTGTACAGGTTGAATGGAGCGATGAGGCTGATGATTCAACAGTGCCGGATTTTTTCCTTCTCTTTGAAATTGAAGATACAGGAGTTGGCATTGCTCCCGAAGAATTGGGCGATATTTTTAAGGCTTTTGTGCAAACCGCTTCCGGTCAAAAAATTCAGAAAGGCACGGGTTTAGGATTGAAGCTCAGCCGTCAATTTGTCCGCCTGATGGGAGGAGAAATTGTCGTAGAAAGTCAACTGGAACTCGGCACGACTTTTAAATTTGAAATTCCTGTCGGTGCGGTTTATGCTGCCGATATTCCTGATCCGCAACTTAAGCGCGAAGTTACTGGGTTGGAACCCAATCAACCGTGCTACCGGATTTTAATTGTGGACGATCGCGAAGACAACCGCCAACTTTTAGTAAAAATGCTTTCTCCTTTAGGTTTCGGGGTGGAACAAGCCACCAACGGCCAGGAAGCCATAGAAATGTGGGAAAATTGGCATCCGCACTTAATTTTGATGGATGTGCGAATGCCAGTGATGGACGGCTACGAAGCTACTAAACAAATTAAGGCCAAAATCAAGCAGAGAGAGCAAGAGCAGCAAGGAAAGGGCGAAATGAATATTTCCCATCCCGACTCCCCGATTCCAAAGATTATTGCTTTGACAGCTAGTACAATTGAAGGAAGGCAAGCGTTTGCTTTATTGGTCGGCTGCGACGATTTTATTAGCAAACCTTTCCGCAAAATAGATATATTTGATACCCTCACCAAACATTTGGGGGTGAAGTATGTCTACTCTAACTCAACGGACTTGATCTCAATAGGCGATCGAAATAATTTATCGGGCTCGCTCCCTAATGCTGCGCTTGCTTATTTACCTAGACTTCCTGCAGAATGGATAGACAACATGAAGCAGGTAATCCGCAGTGCTGATTTTGACTTAATTGTCAGGACAATCGACGAAATAAGGGAGCCTCATCCTGAATTGGCGGAAATTCTCCAGGGTCATCTCGATAATTTTGATTACCAGAAAATTCTCAATTTAATTGCCGAGGCGGAGGAATCAGATCATGCAGATGAAGGCGGAACAAACTGAAAACTATCAAGCCGATATTTTAGTAGTTGACGATACGCCAGATAATCTGCGTTTGTTGATTAGAATTTTGCAAAAAACTGGCTATAAAGTTCGCCCGGTTACTAATGGTTTTGCGGCGTTAGATGCTATTCAATCTAGCGCACCCGATTTAATTTTACTCGATATTATGATGCCGGATATTGACGGCTACGAACTATGTAAAAAATTAAAAGCATCGCAATTTAGGGAAATCCCCATCATTTTTCTCAGCGCCCTAGAAGAAGGAATAAATAAAGCAAAAGCTTTTGAAGTGGGCGGAGCAGATTATATCACAAAGCCTTTTCAGGTGAAAGAAGTATTGGCGCGAGTGAGCAATCAACTTACTGTGCGTTCATTGCAAATCCAATTGCAAGAAAAAAATCAAAAATTGACCGCTCAAAACGTCCAGTTACACCAGGAAATCGCCGAACGCCGCCAGGTTGAAATGGAGACGAGATTGCTGCTGCAGGCGACTCAAGCTATTAGCAAATCTGAGGATTTTGAGTCGGCTATAGATGTGATTTTAGGTTTAATTTGCCAAACTATTGAATGGAATCTGGGCGAAGCTTGGATTCCTTGCAGTGAGGGCTTTTTAAAATGCGCTACAGGCAGGTACGTCAGTGACTTGAGTTTTGCCCAATTCCGACAAACAAGTTGGCAGTTGACTTTTGCTCCAGGTGTGGGACTCCCAGGTAGGATTTGGCAGTCCCAGCAGTCAGAATGGATCGAGGATGTTTCTACTGCACCGGAACAAGTTTTTTTACGAGCGGAAATTGCGCGGAATGTGGGATTGAAAGCGGCTTTTGGGGTGCCAATTGTGGCGGACAATCAAGTGTTAGCTATTTTGATTTTTTATCGCGAAAAAGTCCTGAAATGTCAGCCGCGCTTGTTGGAATTAGTGAGCGCCGTTGCTACGCAGCTTGGTTCGTTGATTCAGCGAAAACAAGCTGAAGCAGCGCTGAAACTGCAGCAAGGACAAACAGAGAAATTGCTGCTGAATATTTTACCGAAACCTATTGCGGATCGCTTGCAAAAAGAGCGAAAGTTGATAGCCGATCATTTTGATGATGTGAGCGTATTGTTTGCTGATTTGGTGGGTTTTACAGAGTTTTCGGCTCACAAAACTCCGACGCAGTTGGTGGAAATTTTGAACGGGATTTTCTCGGAGTTTGATAGGTTGTCTGAGTTGCACGGGTTGGAAAAGATTAAGACTATTGGGGATGCTTACATGGTGGTTGGGGGTTTGCCGACGCCGCAGGAGGATCACTCCTCGGCGATCGCACTTTTAGCTTTGGAGATGCAGGCAGCTTTGAGGAGGTTTAATGCCAAAATGGGAGAAAGTTTTCAATTGCGGATCGGAATTCACAGCGGTTCGGTGGTGGCGGGAATTATTGGTATTAGCAAATTTAGCTATGATTTGTGGGGGGATACTGTTAATGTTGCTTCACGCATGGAGTCGAATGGATTGCCTGGTAAAATTCAAGTGACCCTGGCAACTTACGAGCGTTTGAAAGAGCAGTTTGTTTTGGAAGAACGAGGCTATATCCCCATTAAAGGTAAAGGAAGAATGCTGACTTACTGGTTAATTGAAGAAAAAAGTAAATCTTTGTGATTTTTCGAGGTCAATTTCAATTAATATTAAAATTAGATTTAATTTGCACTTTCTGGAGGGCTAATCCTTTGCAAACAGTTGAAACAAAATCGCCGACAGCATTGAAAAGAGTCCTGGTTATTTTAATATCACTGCTAGCAGTAGCGGTACTGTCGATCGCTACTTTTATCGCTATACCCGGAGAAAAAACCATGTTTGCTGGAACCAGACCTGCCAATATCGGGATTGTGTCAGGAAAACTCGCAGCGTGTCCGAGTTCCCCCAACTGCGTCAGCAGCTTCAGTCAAGATGCCGAACACAAAATTGAGCCTTTGGCATACACTTCGTCCCAGAGTGAAGCGATGGCAAAGCTCAAAGGGGCGATCGACTCCTATGGAAAAACTAAAATTATCACGGCAACTGATAATTACCTCTATGCCGAGTTCACCAGTGCTTTGATGGGGTTTGTTGATGACGTTGAATTTTTGGTAGATGATGCAGCAAAAGTCATCCATGTGCGATCGGCTTCGCGTCTGGGAGAGTCGGATTTGGGAGTTAACCGCAAACGGATAGAAGCTATCAGAACTCAATTCAATCAACTCTGAACTGAAAATTTCTAGCTTTCCGCAAGCCCCTCTCCTGCAGGGCGGTTTGATTATCCGTAGGGGCAAACCCCCCGTGGTTGCCCCGATATTTGAAACACGGATTCCCTCGTCTGTGGAGGGGGTAGGCACGGGGGCGCTACCCCTACAAAACGATGATTTCCCTTCATCCGTGGAGGGGGTAGGCACGGGGGCGCTACCCCTACAAAACGATGATTTCCCTTCATCCGTGGAGGGGGTAGGCACGGGGGCGCTACCCCTACAAAACGATGATTTCCCTGAGAATAAAACAGCTCTGCCCTCTCCTGCAAGATGAGGGGCTTTGATATTTGGGTCTTACTATGTAATGTTGATTTTTAACCACCTACTTAACAATTATTAACAGTAGGCACACCGCAAAGGAAAAGGAGTATCCAGCAGGGGGAGTAGGACACAGCAATGCCGTGTCCCTACGGTTGGCTTTGAGTTTTAATACTTGTTATAAGATTGACGATTGTATAGTTTTACAATATTTAAAATAGCTGAGGGCGCTAGCACAGAAAAAGAGATGCCGTAGTATTCCTATAGTATTAAACACCCTAAATTTTACACTTCTGACTTTAGGGAGAGGGAACTGAACGAATTAATTTCTACTATTAATTTAAGTAGAGCAAAGAGGAAAAAACACATGGCCCTTCAAAAATTAGCAGAATTTTATCCGAATTATCAGGAAGAAATCTTTGCGGGAGACGACATCAAGGGATTTGATGTTTACGCTGGCGACTCTGATGAAAAAGTAGGCACCGTTTATGATGCTTTGGTTGATGACACTGGCCGTTTCCGCTATCTGGTAATTGACACCGGTATTTGGATTTTTGGCAAAAAAGTATTGTTGCCAATCGGTTCGGCTCGCTTCGACTACGGAGCCCATCGGGTCTACGCAACAGGCCTTCGCAGCAAAGCTCAAGCAGAACAATTGCCGGCTTACAATGATTTAGAAGCAGTAGATTACGATCGCGAAGAACAGGTAAGAGGCGTCTACCGCAATCAAGGAACTGCCGCTGCAAGCACTGCCACTCCTGCTAGCTACGATCGCGGCAGCTACAGCTACGATATCGACCGCCCCCTCTACGAAACCAACGAACAGCAGCACCAAAATCTCAAGCTTTATGAAGAACGCTTGATTGCCAACAAACACCGCGCAAAAACAGGCGAAGTAGCAGTTGGCAAGCGCGTGGAAACTGAAACAGCGCGAGCTTCAGTACCCATTGAAAAAGAACGAGTTGTAATCGATCGAGTAACCCCGGTAGAAGCGGGTCGAGTAGTTTCAGTCGGTGAGGCTGACTTCCAATCAGGGGAAGTTGCACGCATGGAAGTCTACGAAGAAACGGCCGACATTCACAAGGAAGCTTTCGTCCGGGAAGAAGTCAACGTCAGAAAAGAAGTTGTTCGCAGCACGGTTGAGGGCGAAGAAACCTTGCGTCGTGAAGAATTAGACGTTAAGACTGATGGAACTGCGGTTGTAGATAATAAAAATCCAAAGATATAAACCAACCGCAACAGGTATTGCATAGGAATTGCGCCTTAATGACATAATTCTGTCACCGCGCAGGTTTGATTGAATTGGTAGCGATCGCGCAATTCCTATGTGAGGGGCGGGGGGGTACAAAACTTGTCTAGTTTTGGCAAGGTTTATGCACTTTCCCCGCCTTTACCAATTTCCCCTTACCAATTCATAATAAAAATCCCTAAGCAGGAAAGTTTAAAAAATGAACGGTCAAGCATCAGCAGAAAAGATAGCAACTGCCAAATCAATAACCCGTCTCAACCGGGTGCCTGAAAAGGTCAGAACTAAGCTAAAAAGTTTTACCGTCAAAGACAACCAAGGTCACTTAGTAGGCAAAGTTAAAGATGTCTATTTTGATGCTAACGGTCAGTTAAACTTTGTGGTTGCCGGGCTAGGTAGCGACAATCCCCGCATTTTTTTATTAAGTGTTAAGCTGCTCAAAAAAGTCGATTATCACCAAAAAGCGCTGTTTGTAACTATTAATTCGGAGCAAGTCGATCTGCTCCCGGTAGTTTCGGCAAATGGCGGGCATCCGTATTTAGAAAATGCCTCTGAACCGGATAGTGAATTTAGCAACAGTGAGTCAACAAATCCCTCAAAAGTTATGTCAAATCTAACAGATGCCGATCTCACAAATGCAGATTTGGAGACAGATCAGGATGAGGAAAACTTCGATATTGTCGATCAAGAAGTAATTCGCCTGCTAGAAGAACGATTGGTGATCAATCGCAGCAAGCGCAAAGTCGGCGAAGTCATAGTGCGTAAAGAAATTGAAACTCGGATGGTACAAGTACCCATCCAGTGGGAAAAGCTGATTGTCGAACAAGTCGGCGACGATCCGAAGGTGTTGGCAGAAATAGATTTAGGCCAGGGAAACATCACCGGTATAGATTTGACCGAGATTAAGACCGATCGCCAAGAACCGACAGTTAAGGCGGAATTTACCTCTGTGCAGAAAGCTAGCAAAATCTTAAATTCGATCGCCTCTCAACCCCGTCACGGTTGCGTCAAAGTCCGCCTAGAACTCGTTCTGGAAGACAAGCAACTTGAGGATACTTACCAAAAATGGATGACGGAACACCACTCAGAGAGTTAAAATATTCGTCCTTTTCCGTGTAGATTTTAGCTATTAGCGAGAAACTTAAATCTAACAGGGGACTGTGGCGACTCGTGCTGGGGAGAAAGTTCACCGCCATCTACTAAGATCGTGTTCGGTAAATTAACCGTAATTTTGGTAGGGGCGGGTTCACCAATATCTATAATATAAGCCGGAGATGCGTAAACCCGCCCCGACCGGGATATTTAAATTTTTAGCGATCGACCTCTAGACAAAATTGTACCGACTTGCGGTAAAATTGTGGTGGTCAAATTTAAAAGTATTTGAAAATGCCCAGCACAATCTCCGACATTAAAGTAAAAACGATCGCAGGCGAAGACAAGCAGCTAGGAGAGTACGCTGGCCAGGTACTCTTGATAGTTAATGTAGCTTCCAAATGTGGCTATACACCTCAATACAAAGGACTCGAAGAATTAAGCAAGAAGTACAGCGCGGCTGGACTCCGTGTTTTAGGATTTCCCTGCAACGACTTCGGAGGTCAAGAACCCGGAAGTAATCCAGAAATCGTCAATTTCTGTACTACCAAATACGGCGTCACCTTTGAATTATTTGACAAAGTACGCGCTAAAGGCACTCAGCAGCACCCGCTATACGCTAAGCTTACGAGTGCAGTCGATCCCAAGGGTGAGGTTGCGTGGAATTTTGAGAAATTCTTAGTTAGCAAACAGGGTGAAGTGGTTGCCAGATTCCGCAGCAGTGTTGGCCCCGATTCACCAGAACTAATCGCTGCTATCGATCGAGAATTGGCTAAATAAAAAGTTCGGCAACTAAGCAGTGTACAGGATTTAACGGATTTAACGGATGGATGTTTAGGGAAGAGGGAAGAAATTAATAGGCTTTTTTTCTAATAAGTTGAAAGCTATTTTTTTTCTGCTCTTCCCCATTGTTTGCAAGCACTCAACCCTGAACGAATACCGATGATTGTATTTAATTGGAGAACGGTTTAATTTAATGGAAAATACATCGGGATTAGATTTAGTGGTAGGTTTACTTGCCTTCGCAATTCTGGCAGGTGGTCTGGCCATGCTATTTGTAGGCATGGCATCGTTTCCTAAAGAAAAATAACAATAGTAGGACTTACTCAGGAATGGAATTAAATAACTTCCACAAGTTTGTGGGATGGGCGTCCCGCCCGTCCTTTTTGGACGGGCGAGACGCCCATCCCACAATAACAATTAAAATTGTAAGTTATTTAATTCGCGATCCTCACAATTGTTGAGAAACCGGGTTTTTTTACGAAAAGAGACGTTGTAGACCGCACCCAAGGTAAAAAACCCGGTTTCGGGGCCCCGATGAAGTCCTGACTACCAACTTAAAATGCTTATTTTACAGGACACCATCTGAATAAATCAAACTGCTTTCAATTTTAACATTCGCAATTGACAATCATGCAAACTACCGAAAACAACGTCAAAATTGCCCTCGCGCCGGGGAATTTGCGCCGCGTTCATCATATCGCTTTAAACGTGCGCGATATGACAGCTTCCCGCCACTTCTACGGTACAATTCTCGGCCTGCACGAACTAACAGGTGCAGAAATTCCCGCAACTTTAACAGAAATGGTAGCCGCTGGTAAAGTCGCTAATTTCGTTACCCCAGACGGCACTGTTATTGACTTATTTTGGCAGCCCGACTTGGAACCGCCAAACCCAGACCCGGAGAAAGCTTTTACCCGCGCCAACCACTTAGCCTTCGATATCGAGCCGGATTTGTTCGATCGCGCTCTGGAAGTGCTAAAGTCAAATCAAATTGCGATCGATAGCGGCCCCGTCACTCGCGCTACAGGACGCGGCATTTACTTTTACGATCCCGATGGATTTATCATCGAAATCCGTTGTGATGCCGTTTAAACACTCGCTATCGGGTTCTCCGTAGTCCGTGTGCACCCTACATTTACTCTTTTGAGCGCGGTGTTCCGTAAACATCCTATAGCAATCCTAAATCATTTGTAAAAATATGTAGGGGTAGTGCTACCCCTACTCCCCGTGCCTACCCCAGTCAAGGCGGGGCAACCGGGCGTGGGTTTTGCCCCTACAAGAATTACACGAATCATTTAGGAGTGCTATACCTTTAGAGTTGTTTTATTTTCCGTCTTGGCTAATAGGTTGCTTCGGCCAAGTAAACCGAAAAGTTGCTCCCTCACCTTCAGCAGATTCTAGGGAAATACTGCCCCCTTGACCTTCCACAATTTTTTTCACCAGCGACAAACCTATCCCAGTATTTTCAACTTTATCGCGAGCTTCCAAGGTCTGAAAAATCACAAAAACTTTATCGTGATATTGAGGAGCAATCCCCGGCCCGTCATCCTCTACAGAAAACTCGTAAAAATCATCTAACTCTTTAACCGATATTTTTACATGACCAGATTCAGCTCGGTTGTGCTTAATTGCGTTGCTAATTAAATTAGAAAAAACCTGCTGCAACAGCAATCTTTCTGTCACAAAAGTTGGCATTCCCGGTTCAACTTTCACCTCAAATCCCGACGGCGGCGCCAAAGAATCAATAATTTCTGCTAATAAATTATCAACTTTTACCCTTTCTAAAGCTACTTTAATGCGTCCGACACGGGAATATTGCAGCAGTCCTTCAATCAAAGCTTCCATTCTGTGAACTCTGCCGCGCAGCAGGTTCATTTGGTGCAGAGTATCCTCTGTCATTGACTCGCTGAGGTCTTCTTCTATCCAACTGCTGAGATTTGCGATCGCCCTGAGCGGCGCTTTCAAATCGTGAGAAACTACATAAGCAAACTGGTCTAATTCTTGATTCCGCTTTTTCAAAACATTCGTCGTTTGAGCCAGATTTTGCGCCGTCAACCTCAATTCTTGAGCGCGCAACCGCAGCGATTCCTCAGCTTGTTTGCGTTCCCTAATATCTTCTACCACACTCATCAGAAATTGAGTGCCATTTTGTTCTCGCAGGAGCGAAACCGTCAAGTTTGCCCACACCAACTCTCCGTCTTTGCGGATGTAGCGCTTTTCCAGAGAGAAATTTTCAATTTCTCCTGCTAACAATTGGCGCAAAAGTTCCAGTTCGCTTGCCAAATCTGCCGGCAAAGTAATATCCTGAAATCTTTTCTCCACCAATTCTTGCCGGCTGTAGCCCAAAATTTCGCAAAGTTTTTGATTGACTAACAGAAACTTGCCTTCCACAGTCGCTTGAACCATGCCGACTGCCGCCTGCTCAAAAGTAGCGCGAAACCGCTGCGCGCTTTGGGCTAAAGCAATTTCTGAGCGTTTGCGATCGCTAATATCGTTGCTGATTTCCAAAATAGCAACCGGTTGATCTTGATCGTCGTACTGCAAAGTCCACCGGCTGGCCACCGTTATTTTGGTGCCGTCTTTCTTGGTTCGCACCAGTTCTCCTTGCCAAGAACCCTTCTCGAAAAATACTTTTTGAATTACCTCAAAAGGTTGGGCCCATTCTGTTTGTAGAAGCTGGTGAATATTTTTTCCCATTGCTTGCGACTTCCGCCACCCGTAGAGCCACTTTGCCCCCAAATTCCAATAAGAAATTGCCCCATTCAAGTCTAGTACCGCGATCGTATCGTTGGCCAAATCCAGCATTTGCGCTTGCTTTCGCAGAGTTTCCTCGGCTTTTTTCCGTCCTCTGGCATCGCGGCAAATCGCAATAAACAAGTGTTGATTTGCCAGACGCATTTCGCTGACAGACAACTCCATCGGAAACTTCGTTCCGTCGTGTCGCATTCCAACTGTTTCTTGCTGGTAAGTCTTCAGCGTAGTATCGGGATGTAACACAAAATATTCGATCGAATAATCCCCCACACTGCTGTGCGGCAGCGGTTGAGCGATCAGCCGCCGCAGGTTAGATCCCCTTATTCTATCGGCTTTCTGACCAAAAATGTTTTCTGCTGCCCTATTAAAAGACTCAATATTTCCCTGTGCATCCAAAGTAATAATACCGTCAGCCGCATTGTCTACCACAGCTTGAATGCGACTTTTACTTTCTTCCAAGCCAGCTTCCCGCTTCATCAATTCCTTCTCTAAACTATCAAATAAATACCAGGAAGCCCCTGCACCCAAACAGCCGGAAAGTAAACCCGCAACTTGCACAAAATTAATGAAATCTACCAACTCCCCTAATTGCCGATCTAGACTTTTCTGGTAGGCTTCGCCGGCATTAGCAAACACATTAATTTTTGCGCGCAGGTTCTCCCTCCTCAATTTGCCTTGAGTGAACACCTCAATTATTTCCGGCGACTGCATCCTTATTTCCGAACTGTCCAGCTTATTCAAAGTGTTTTGCAAGAAATTTATATGCTGTTCGGTACTTTTTTTAATTTCTTCAAATCGCTGAGCTTGCAGTTTGTTTTCTTGAACCATAACCTTGAGTTTAGCCAGCAGCGGAGGCAAACTCTTCTTTGCTTCTAAGTAGGGTGATAGAAATTCGCGGCGCTTTGTCAACCCATAACCCCTAACGCTCGTTTCCGCATCCACCACCAGGGTGATCATGCGGTTAGTTTCCTGAAGTAATGCCCTATTAGTATCCGATCGCTTTCTTATCTGTATGGCACTATCCCGGAGGCCGGCAATTGCTAGCAGCGAAGCAAACAGAAAAATCAAGGGAATAGCAATGATGACTGTTCCCCGCTGGCGAATTGGTCGGTCTGTCCATACAAAGTGGAGGCAGCGATCGAGCAAATACTTCACGAATATTGAATGAGAAACTTTGCTGCCAGTATATCGCTTTTTGGCAGTTTAGGCTATGGATAAGTTTGTTTTTTTATGGGGCGATCGTGGGGGACTAACCGTGGAAACTAGATTAGACCCCTGCGATAGCTACCTGCTGACACTAACAGCAGATTTTTTGGCACGGTGTTTAAACGGAGGCAAGGAGAAAGAAAGGACTTTTTTCGACACCGAGACAGCAGGCGAAGCAGAAAGGATCGTTTCTGCTTTACCTTCGTTTTCGGCTTCGGCTTCTGCTTTTAAACTAGAGTCTGTTTCGCAAGGGTTCTGAACAGTTGTAACTACAGTAGTCCACCTGCCTGTCGCCGGATCGCGATAACAAGTAAAAGGATTTATTTTTAGCGGTTGACTGCAAGGTTTAATCATGTAGATGCACTCCTTTGATTCTGAGAAATTCTGCATTGCTTTCAGCAGCAATGCTATATAGCCAGTAGAAACAGTATGAAGGCAAAAAGCAGAATTGTGTTTCTGCGTCCAGAGACTTTTGAAACTTCCTGATTTCCTGTTAAATTTTGCCTTCTACTGGTTCGCGACCATAGCATTACTTTTACCAAATTGGCTTTCTGGAAGCAACCCCCCACCCCTTTAATTAGATTGAGGTGGGATTTGTAAATGCAGCGAGGCGCCCGATCGGGCCTGCAGGACAATTTTGAGATAATATAGGTATTCTAGGCTGAAAAACAATGCTAGTGTGTGATCGACAACAGAGGTCGATCGCGATCGGTGTCACAATTAAAAAGGGAATGGGTAATTGGTAATTGGTAATTGGTAATGGAGGAATTGGTAATCGGGGAATTATTCCATCTTTTGCCATCCGTTAAATCCCTTAAATCCGCTACATAATTACTGGCAAAACCCCCACCCGTTAAATCCCTTAAATCCCCTACATTGCTAGGGAGCCGCTCATATTTGTAAAAACACTTCTTCTGGCTCCTGACTTCTTCCTTCAGGCTCTTTTCTCCTGACTCCTGACTCCTAACTCCTATTTTGGGCTTGGCTGCTTTCATTGAGATGCTCCCCATTGCTAGTTGCCCAACTTGCTTCTAACTAATATCAACTTTTGCCTTTAAATGAACAGTAAAAGTAGAGCCAACACCCAACTCACTCTCAACAGTGATATCGCCGCCCATCATCTGGCAAAACAAGCGACTAATGGCCAATCCTAAACCAGTGCCGCCGTACTTGCGAGTAGTCGAAGCGTCCCCTTGAATAAAAGGTTGAAACAAACCCTGCTGCTGTTCTGCCGACATTCCAATCCCCGTATCAGATACCTGCAAATAAACCCAATCGCTGTCACCTGCTGGTTCGCGAGTCGCGCTTAACAGCACCGTTCCACCTTCGGTAAACTTCAGGGCATTCGAGAGCAAATTGAACAGAATTTGCCGGACTTTAGTCAAATCTGCATACATCACTCCCAAAGTCTCAGAGCAAGAAACTTGCAATTGATTGTGATTTTTTTCGACCAAAGGGTGCAAAGTTGCAACGACTTCTTCTATTAAATTACAGAGGTCAAATTTTTCTAAATAAAGCTCCATGCGACCGGCTTCTATCTTAGAAAGGTCGAGAATATCGTTAATTAAAGTCAGCAAGTGTTTGCCGGCGCTATAAATTTTTTGGGTATCGGGAATGATCTCTTCGAGTCCCGATTCCCGTGCTTCTTCTTGTAGCATTTCGCTGTAACCGATAATCGCGTTGAGCGGTGTCCGCAGCTCGTGGCTCATATTGGCTAAAAAAGTGCTTTTAGCTCTCGAAGCTGCTTCAGCTTTGTGTAAGGCTTCTTGCAAGGCTATTTCGGCTCTTTTGCGCTCGGCAATTTCGATGCGGAGCAGTTTATTGGCGGTGGTGAGTTGAGCGGTGCGCTGATCGACGGTCATTTCTAGCTGCGCTTTGGCTTTGGAGAGGGCTTCCTGAGCCCGCTGGCGCTCAAATCCTTCGATCGCCAGCGCTACCAAATTTGCCAAAGAATCGGCGAAGGTGCGTTCCTCCAGAGCCCATTGGCGGGGGGCACCGATATGTTCGAGAGAGAGGATGCCCACGATCTGCCCACCGAGCCTAATTGCTACATTTAATATGGATGAATTGGGCTTGCTGGCATTTGGCAGCACAGCGGAATGTTCGGCTAGCGAAGATGCGTGGGACAAATTTGTTTGTAGAGATTTTTGAGTCTGTGTCGTAGGTTCTAAACCATTCTCCGATCGCAAATTTTCGCCCGGTGCGTCGCCTTCAACATCTAAAATTGATAAATTTAAATCGCTTGCCGATATGGACTCCCGGCTCAAATGATTCTCCTGGGTGCGATCGTACAAGTCGAGACAAACTAATTTGAGGTTGGGCATTTTAAACTTAGAATGATTAACCCCCTCGTGTTGCTCTGAGGCCGTGGCCTCTGTATCGAGTGCCTCTGTTTGGTTGTGGGCGAGCACTCTCTCCGTAAAATTTAGCTGGGGATCGCTGGGGTAGCGAGTTCCAAATCTTCCGTGGTTGTAAAGCCAGACGCTGACTTTTTCCACATCCAAAGTGCGGGCAGCAGCCTCGGTAATTTCGCGAATTCCCACATTCAGCGCACCGCTGTTGAGAGTCCTCTGCCTACCTAGCTGCAACAAAGCCAAACTCTGGCGGCGGAGCCGCTTTTCGCTCTCTTGGAGGGTTTGTTCTGCTTCCTTGCGCTGGGTGAGGTCGTACAAGGCGCACAATGCTGTCGGCTCGCCGTTAAACACCAGCGACTGAACCGAGATCATCGCCCAGAAAGCTGTGCCGTCTGATTTTTTGCAGTGGATTTCGTAGTTTTGGAGGTATCCCTCTTTAGCAAGTGCCTCAAGTACCTTTGGGCGATCGGCGGGGTTGAAGTAAAAGTCGGGAGTGCTGCAGCCGATCAATTTTTCTAGGGGTATGTTCAGCAGAGAAGCCAATTGAGCGTTCGCATACAGAATTAAGCCGTCACAGAGGCGAGAAACTAATATGGGCACGGGAGTTGCCGAGGCGATCGCCCGAAACTGCTCTTCGCTTGAACGCAGCGCCAACTGAGCTTTGCTCAGCAAGTGAGCTTCCATCGTATCTGAATGTTCGGTGGTAGTCTCCAGCAAAATTTCTAGGTCAACCTTTTCGCGCTTCAAGTTTTCAAGTTCCGCACTCAGCCGCTGAACGTCGAAAAGTAGCTGTTCTGTCGATGGTTCTTCCTGCATAGCAATTGAAAATTGGTAATTTTTAGTCGGTTCTGAAGTTTTTTAGGGTTTTGTGCTTGTTTAACTATGACTTATTCCGATTAACTTCAGCCACCCTGATCCTGGTTCGCGGACTTAGCCGGGGATTCCTGTCTACCTTTTTCGCTATTATTCCAATATTATTCCAATTCTAAGTGCAAGGAAGGCATCAGCCGCTGCAAGTTTTTCAGGGATTTTATCTGCCAGGGGATCTGTTTAGAACCTTTGATGGCCATTTGAATATTTTTTTGCTGGCGCACTTTGATCACAAATTTTGAGACAATATTAATTCCAGAACTATTTAAAAATTCTAGCTTTCGCAGGTCTAGAGTCACCGTGTTTGGGCAGGAGTCGGCCACTTCGTTGAGCAGATCGACGATCGGTGCGTATTCTTCCACCTGGCTGAGTCGGAACGAGCCGCTACAGGTGACTGTTTGCGTAGCGCGATCGTACTGGATCGTGTAATCTTTGGTCTGAATCTCCATACTTTTGTCAGTTGCCGATTTTGAGTGGTAAAGGGGCTTTGGCTGCGTGAGCGAGGATTGAGCTTCAGGCTAGCACGATCAAAATTTACCCGTTTGCCGAATGCCGAAGGCCTTTGCGCGTGTAACTTTTATTACATATACTGCCAACTGTAGCATTGCCCCTGGGCAGTTAGGAGTTATTTTAGGATTTAGCGGTTGTGATACGAGTTGGCAAAAATAATGCAACTGTTGACTAGCTCCCAACCCTGGTAGTCATAAGTCATTGCCAATCTAACATCTCAAATCTCAAATCTCAAATTGTATGAGTTGTGGGGGTTGACGAGACCAACTTGGGCTGAAGTTCCGACCTATCAATTCGATTTTTTTCTCAATTTAGTATTGACAAAATTCCAAAAATGTGAGACATATTTCACATCGGACACAGAAGTGAAGGGGAGAATATTTAATGGCAATTTCAGGAATTACAGAAAAGCTTTTGGCGGCTAAAAAAGCTAAGGGAATTAGTTTTGCAGATTTGGAAAAAGTTTTGGGGCGCGACGAAGTTTGGATTGCTGCGGTTATTTACCGTCAAGCTACCGCATCAGCAGATGAAGCCGAGAAAATTGTCTCGGCTTTGGGACTAGATAGCGAGACGGCTGCGGTTCTCTGTGAACCTCCGTTAAAAGGTTCTTTGGAGGCCTCGGTTCCGGTTGACCCCCTGATTTATCGTTTCTATGAAATTATGCAGGTTTACGGGATGCCACTCAAAGCAGTGATTCACGAAAAATTTGGTGACGGGATTATGAGCGCGATCGACTTTACTTTGGATGTCGAGAAAGAAGCAGACCCAAAAGGCGATCGAGTGAAAATAATTATGTCGGGAAAATTTTTGGAATACAAAAAATGGTAAGCCCGTGCGGCTTTATTTTTAAGTGAAAATTAAAAATTCAAATTGGCTCCCATGACTCATGACTAATCACTAAAGCCTCAAAAGTGTTAACTTAGAAACAGAGATCGCGAAGCTTGACTCCGCCAAAAAACGGAGACAAGCCCCCGACTTAAGTCGTGCAGAGCCCCAAATTTTAGACCCTAGTTCAGCTCCAAAATTCATCTGTGGAGTAAATCTAAAATCTAAAATCTAAAATCTAAAATCGACTGACTGGCTTGGGTGTCCGATCGGGAAACCCTTCTAGGGCACAGCTAAGGTCACTCCCGCGGCAACTTCCCCAGTCGAAACAAGCAACCGCAACCGTAAATTAAGAGGCAAATATGTCAAAATATGACTCCCATCTCAGATGCTCCTTTTGCGGCAAGTCGCAAGAGTACGTCCGCAAGTTAATAGCTGGGCCCGGCGTCTACATTTGCGATGAATGCGTGGAACTGTGCAATGAAATTTTAGAGGAGGAGTTCTTTGACTCCAGTAAAACAATTGGTCAACAGATTCCCCAGTCAGAGGTGCGAGAGTCTCAGGGACAAGGAACCAGGCGCCCAGGTCGATCGAATAAATCGAAAATCGTTTTAGCTCAAATTCCGAAACCAACAGAGATTAAGCAGCATTTAGACAACCACGTCATCGGCCAGCATTCAGCAAAAAAAGTCCTTTCTGTAGCAGTTTATAACCACTACAAGCGCTTGAGCGTTGACCAAGCTAAAGATAGCGACAAGTCTTCCCCTGACAGCGATGTAGAACTGCAAAAATCCAACATCCTGCTAGTCGGGCCCACAGGTTGTGGCAAAACTTTGTTAGCGCAAAGTTTGGCGCAAATGCTCGAAGTTCCGTTTGCGGTAGCGGATGCGACGACACTGACAGAAGCTGGATATGTCGGCGACGATGTAGAAAATATCTTGCTGCGGCTGTTGCAAATGTCCGATTTTGATGTGGAAGCGGCGCAGCGGGGCATTATTTATATTGATGAAATTGACAAGATTGCTCGCAAAAGCGAAAACACTTCGATCACTAGAGATGTATCGGGAGAAGGAGTGCAGCAAGCGCTGCTAAAAATGTTGGAAGGAACAGTGGTTAATGTTCCCCCGCAAGGCGGCCGCAAACATCCTTACCAAGATTTTATTCAAGTTGACACTAGCAAAATTCTATTTATTTGTGGCGGTGCTTTTGTCGGTTTGGAAAAAATAGTTGAACAGCGTTTGGGTAAAAAATCCTTGGGCTTTATTCAGCCAACGGAAAGCGACAGCAACTCGACTTTGCCGGCGAAAGACAAGCGGGCCGCTGATATTTTGCAGCAGGTACAGCCGGACGATTTAGTCAAGTTTGGTTTGATTCCTGAGTTTGTGGGGCGGATACCGGTGGTGACGGTGATTTCGCCGCTGGATGAAGCAGCTTTGATGCAGATATTGACCGAGCCCCGGAATGCGCTGGTGAAGCAGTATCAAAAGCTGTTGAAGATGGACAGCGTGGAATTGGAATTCCAGCCGGAAGCGCTACGGGCGATCGCCCAGGAGGCCTATCGTCGCAAAACTGGCGCGAGAGCTCTCCGCAGCATTTTAGAAGAGTTAATGCTGGATGTCATGTACGAGTTGCCTTCTCGCAAGGATGTGGCTAACTGTATGATTACTCCTGAAATGGTCGAGAAGCGATCGACTGCTGAATTGCTGTGGCATCCCGCTTGGCACAAACAACACGAAACTGCTTGATTTATTGTCTGTAAGGTGCGCTTCGGCGCACCCTACAAGCTTGGCAAATTTACTTTATGACAGTTAAAAAAATGTCAGTCAATGTAGCTAAAGCCAGTAAAAAATCGAGATTGCCAGTATCCAGTTTGCTGCCGAGGATTGCAATTTACAGCGCGGTTATGGGTGGCCTCATGGCATCATTTTACGATTTCAAACTCAATAAACTTTTCATCTCCAGCGATCCGAAATCCTCAGAAGCAAAACAATATATTAATAGCATCAATAGAGCGCAGCAAGCTTACTATGCAGAGTACGGTAAATTTAGCGATAAAATTACCCAATTGGGTCTAGGAATTAAAGAACAAACCGATGACAATAATTACACGCTTGTCTCCTCAATGGGTCCGGTGCAAACCTGGTACAATCAACGCCAATCGGCACAATTTGAAAGCGCGATCGCGATTGCCAAACCTAATGATATGAGTACCGGGAAATCCTACACTGGCGCAGTGTTTGCTTTTAAAGAAAAGGGCAGCAATATTATAACAACTATTGCTGCAATTTGCGAGAGCGATCGAATTAATGCAAGTTATGCAGAAACTTGGAATCCGCCAACTTTTGACGGCAAAGAAATTCACTGCCAGCCCGGAACAACTATCTTAAGGTAAGACCTTGAAACTATTTTGCGCCACTCTTTCACCGTCTAAGTAAAATTCAAACTTCCAATTGCCAGGTTTGTCATCCTTTTTAAAATTGTACCAGCACCAAGTATTTAATCGATCGCCCGTCGTTTTTAAATAAGATTGACTTTGGGCTGCGAATAGTCCTTGAGGGTTGACAACCTTACAATAACTTTTATATTCTCCTTCTGGCAAGTTAACAGCACTTACAGCAAAATAGACTTTTTTCTTTTGCTTCAAAGACCAAACATCTCTAAGTTTCGTTGATTCTAATTCGTCAGTTAACATTACTTGAGTCTTAGGGTTCAAATTTGCTGAGCTGATTACTGGTTTGAGATCTACTGCTGTTTGAGGTTCGGGAGATTTCCAAAAAAGCGGAATAAAAATAGCAGAAATTGCTGTTAATACTCCGACTGAGATCAATATCGGTTTTAAGTTGTTACGCTGCTGAACTACTTCGAGGGGAATCAAAGCATTTAAGGCCGCATCTGCGGAAGGATAGCGGTGTTTGAAATTAGGTTCCACCATTTTTTGCAGCCAGTCAAGAAATTCTGGAGTTAGCTGCGTCAAGCGATGTTTAAAATTAATCCGCCCGGTATCGTCCATCAAACTGCCAACTTCGGTAGAATTGATGCCGATTAGCAAGCAAATTAGCGTAGCGCCGAGACTGTATAAATCCGATGCAACAGTTAGCTGCCGATTGAACATTTGTTCTGGCGGCATAAAGCCCAAAGTGCCCTTAACAACGCTGCTGGCGGCCACTTCTCCCCCGCCGATTCTAGCAAATCCGAAATCGACAAGGCTGACATTCAGGCGATCGTCCACTAAGATATTCTCCGGTTTTAAATCTCGGTGAATTACTGGCGGAACGCGGTTTTGCAAGTATTTAAGAATTTCTAAAACAGAGATAGCAATTTGCTTGATTTGCTGTGGCGTTAGCTTGCGGAGAGTTGCGAGGGAATTGGCATTTTTGTATTCCTGTACCATGCAGAAACCCGATGCTGTTTGGAAGGAATCTAAATACCGAGGAATGCTGGGGTGATCCAGTTCTCGCAAAATCTGAATTTCTTGTTGGCACGCTTGATATTGAGCCCAATTAGCGCCTGTTTGGGCAAATTGAAATTGTTTGACAGCGACGGAACGTTTGGTATTAATTTCGGTAGCGAGATAGGTAACTCTCCCGCCGGCGCGATTGTGTCCGAGTTCGCGAGTTACTTGATAGCCGTAGTTAGAAAAGTCAGGAAAAGCGTTCATAAATTTGTAAGGTTTGTAGTAAGGACTTCAGTGTTTAAAATTATTGAATAATCCGAACTAAAGTTATTAGTAGGAAGGGTTGATTAGGGTTTAATTAAATATGGCTGGGATTTGCGGTAGGCAGCAATCATTATGTTTCTTTTAAGAACAATCAAGTAAAGTAAAGGAATAGCGGTGACGAGGAGAGGGGCAGTCGCACTTGCTGCTAAAACTAAAACTTTTAAGGGTTCGAGCGATCCCATCTCATTGGCCAACCTTAAGTATAGTTGAAATACGACCCCTAAACTGATGTAAAATCCAGCGGTGAGAAATGAAATTGCTCCAGCATCTTTCTTAAAAAAACCTCTTTTAATCTGTTCGTAAGTTCTGGTCTTAGCTAAGGTATAAACTACCTTGAAAGAACCCAAATTAGTAAGCAAAAGCACAAATATCACTGCCATACTCGTCGGTAAAGAAAAGACCATCAAAAGTCCACAAGCTACAAATGCCAGGATTGTCAAACTCCTACTATTCTCAAAATCACCTGAAGCACCAACTATAGCTGAGATCACAAAACCAACAAGTAAAGCGATGTCTTTACCCGTACTATTACCAAAACCACTACCAAGTGATGAAAAAGTAATCGCTGCCAGTAATATTGCTGTAATTCCTAAAGTGGCTCCTAAGATAGATGGAAACCCATTTACAGTTTTATTTCCTTTTGTATATCGATTCTTTTCTGTTTCTGTATATAGTGTCTTTTCTGCTGCTGCAAAACCCGGAAGTAGCACAGCTATTAAGGTGAAAAACATCCATCGCTCCATCGGGTTGCTTAGCAGCCAACCGACGCAGATAAACACCAACATAAAACTCCCTCTATCTTTAAACAAATATGGCATTTGCTTTGGTTCTGGAAGAGGAGCCGTTTTAACTTGAATCTCAATTTTATGGGTATCTGGATCGGAATTAACGTGGAGTATCATCTGGCGATGATAAATTTTACTTGCTAACAATTTGCTCGTATCTACCGTTATTTTGCACCTAACCTCATTGCCCTCAAATTTCTGCGGTTCAAAGGAGATGCAAGGGTGGTCGTAAGGAGTATGTGGCGGATCGTTCGGGTGCGGTGCTACTTCCCATCGACCTGCTAAAATTGTATCGGGAATAGGGTTGCTAACGGTAACGATTTGTGTTACTTTTTCTCCATATTCTGCGGCGGTGAATTGAATGCGATCGCGCTCAATTCTCACTTTCGGCAAGCTGCTGACATCCAAAGATTTTAGCGCAGTTAAAGCATCCGCAGCCGATGGATATCTGTCTTGCAATCTCGGCGCTACCATCCTCTCCAGCCAATTCATCCAACCCTGCTGCAATGGCGGTACTAAATGCCGGAAATGAATACCATAATTGGCATCAACTAAATTACCGATATCCGCAGATTTCGTACCAGTTAACAAGCAAATCAGCGTTATCCCCAAGCCGTAGAGATCCGAGGCTTTGGTTAATTGTCGGTTGAACATTTGTTCCGGTGGCATGAATCCCATCGTGCCTTTGACAACGCTGCTAGCCGCGATATTTCCACCTCCTAGCCGAGCAAAACCGAAGTCTACTAAATAAACATTGAGTTCGTCATCTATTAACAAGTTTTCCGGCTTGATGTCGCGGTGAATTATCGGCGGTTTCTGAGATTGCAGGTTAACTAAAATCTCTAAAGTTGCGATCGCAATTTGCTTGATATCCGGCGGCGAAAAAGTCCGCGCGACAGCAGATTCGGCATTTTTGTATTCCTGCACCATGCAGAAACCGCTGTCAGTTTGAAAAGAATCGAGATAGCGGGGGATGCCCGGAAAATCCAGTTTTTGCAAAACTTTAATTTCTTGTTCGTAAGCTTCGTATTCTGCCCAGCTAGCACCTAATTGGGCAAATTGAAATTGCTTGAGTACAACTAATTTTTGAGTGTTCGTATTTTTCGCTAAGTATGTAACTCGGCCGCCGAGACTGTTGTGTCCGAGTTCTTTTTCAATCTGATAGCCGTGAGTGGAAAAATCGGGGGAGGCGTTCATATAGTTTGTAGTAATGTTTTTGTGGGAGGGGTTTTATCCTGTCAGCAACAGGCAAGATGCCTGTTCCACAAAGAGTTATTTTTTTGGTGGGGTTTTATCCTGTCAGCAACAGGCAAGATGCCTGTTCCACAAAGAGTTATTTTTTTGGTGGGGTTTTATCCTGTC